>JAYOII010000048.1:5049-12999 GCA_038118685.1 Opitutia bacterium | reverse complement strand
GCGAACCGCGCAAACCCAAGCTGCCGCGTGAGCCGAAGCCATTCAGTCAGGACGAGGCGGGTCATTTCTGGCGGGAGATGGTCGAGCACGTGAATGGCGTGCTGACCGACCCGAAGAAGCACCATCCTGAATACGATCCCGGGCAGGGCTATGAAATTGCCGGCTTTGTTTGGTTCCAGGGCTTCAATGATCAGTTCAACCCCGAATACCACGGCAACTATGCGGACAACATGAAGATCTTCATCAAGGATGTCCGCACTAGCTTCAAGACTCCGAACATGCCTTTTGTTATCGGAGTGCTTGGTACACCCCGTACCAAAGAAAAGGTGGACGAAAACGCAGTTTCGATCGCTCAACGCAAGGCCGCCCGACATCCCGAATTCAGAGGTAACGTTCTTTCGGTGGAAAGCTACGAGGATTATTCTAATTTTTCCCATTCGGTATTCGAAAAAGGGTGGCCTCCTCATTACCACGAATGGAGTACGGTGGGCAGCGATCGTCCTTACCATTATCTGGGCAGCGGGGCGTTTTTCGTTCGGCTTGGCGACTCGTTTGCCGATGCGATGCACAAATTGATGGTCCCGTCCAAGTAGTTCGGCCACCCTGCCGAAAACCATTCCTCTCTCTGGTCTCCCTGTGAAGATTCGCCCTTTTTTCCTTCTCTTCTTCTTGCCCCTTGCTGCGAGGAGCGGGGTTTTTTTCGCGCTTGGTCCAGAGAGAACAGTAAAATGAGCCCTTGCGCTTGGGTCAGGATATTCTTTGCGGGCATGGCAACGCTTCCCTTGTTGCTTGTTCCGCGATTTACCGAAGCAAAGGCTGAATCTTCCTTTGAAAAGGAGGTCGTTCCTTTTTTCGAGAAGTATTGCATCATGTGTCATGGTCCTGAAAAAAGCAAGGGCCAGATCTCGCTTCACACCCTGGACGGAGATTTGTCCACGGGACGTGATCTCGAGCGTTGGGAGGACGTGCTCGAAATGCTCGAAAGTGGGGAAATGCCCCCCGAAGACGAAGAGCAACCGAGTGAGACCAAGCGAATGCTCATTGCTGATTGGATCAACAGCGGACTGCATGATTACGTTAAAAAGGCCAGTGAAGTCGAGGTGGCCACGACCACCCGCCGGCTGACGAACTTCGAGTATCAAAATACGATGAGGGACTTGTTGGGTTTTGAGCTCGAACTGGCCAAGGACTTGCCGGTTGATCCGGACAAACCCTATCATTTCAACAACACCGCGAAAATGATGATGATCGGGCCCGACCAATTGGTCCGTTACAAGGAAGCGGCCCGCAGAGCTATGGCGAGTGCGATCGTCGACCCCGGCACGCCTGAAATCCATCGTGTCAGCTCAAAGTGGGAACATGGGAAACCCGGCAAAGGAGGGCTGTCCCAAGCCGAGATAGGCGTCTACCAAGGGCCCGGGGTCGGCAGGAAAACAGTCGGAGTGAAAAGTTGGCCCAAGACCGGAGAGTTCAAAATCCGGATCAAGGCATCGGGCCATTTCCCCAAGGGGTTTGAGGAAGTTGCCCTTCGTCTCGTGATGGGCACGGACCTCCGGCACGATTCGGGGTCGGGAATCTATCATGAAGTGGGAATCGTTCACCTGACGAACAGGCCCGACGATCCGAAGGAGTTCGAGTTTCGCGGACGCATGGAGAACGTCCCGGTTCAACCGGCCAGGGCGACCAAGAACAAGATCATTCCACCCAGCATAACCATCACTGCCCAGAATATTTTCGACAACGGTGAGCTGAACGATCATCGCAAGAGCGGGTTTGACGCATCCTGGAGCGCGGAGGCTCCCCGCGTGGTTCTGGAGTCTCTTGAATTCGAGGCTCCCGTGGCCGAGGTCTGGCCCCCCGAACACCATACCCGCATCCTTTTTGAGTCACCGTTGCGCAAAGGAAAGCCCGATCAGTACGTACGCGAGGTGATCAAACGTTTCATGACGCGGGCGTTCCGGCGTCCGGTTAGCGAGGAGGAAGTCGATCACTATCAACGGATCCACAAGATTTACGATGCGGAGTTCGATACGCTCGAGCAGGCGATGCGCGAGACCCTTGCCATGGTCCTGATCTCTCCCCAGTTTCTTTATCATCGGGTCATTGATGACTCCGAAACGAAGAGGCAGTACGAACTCGCCTCGCGCCTTTCCTATTTCCTTTGGGGGAGCATGCCCGATAAGAAACTGTTTGATCTTGCGGCCTCGGGAAAGCTTGACGACCCCTCGGTCCTTGAGGCTGAGGCGCGCAGGCTTCTGGGCGACGAGCGGGCCGCAGATTTTGTCGAAAATTTCACGACCCAATGGCTGAGCATCGCGAAGATGAAAACGGTGAACGTGAACCGGGATCTCTTTCCTCGCTTTCTGTATACCGTGCACGTCGGCGAACGGCGTGGGCAGGAGCAACAGTTCCGTCCGACCATTCGGGATTACATGCACCAGGAGACGGTTGGGTTCGTGGGCGAACTAATCGGAAAAAACGCGAGCGTCCTCAATATCGTCGATTCTAATTTTGTTTACCTCAACGAACCGCTTGCTGTCCATTATGGAGTCGAGGGCGTTCATGGATTGAAGCTTCGGCCCGTTGCCGTCCAACCCGACCATCGACTCGGAGGCCTTCTGACACATGGTTCCGTCTTGGTTGGCAATTCCACGGGTTCAGCCCCTCATCCGATC
Source organism: Opitutia bacterium (assembly GCA_038118685.1). Lineage (GTDB taxonomy): Bacteria > Verrucomicrobiota > Verrucomicrobiia > Opitutales > Seribacteraceae > Seribacter. The sequence goes on along the minus strand of JAYOII010000048.1, from coordinate 10,324 downwards.
TATAGGGCGGTCTGGTTGCGCGAAGCCATTCTCGGGGACGAAGTCAAGCCGCCGCCGGCCGAAGTCCCGGCCTTGTCTGATTCCGCCGGAGATTCGGCCGATGAAGCGGTTTCGATCAAGAACCTGTTGGCTCTTCACCGAAACAACGAAAGTTGTCGCGATTGTCATGTTCGCCTCGATCCCTGGGGAATTCCATTCGAACGGTACAGCGCCATCGGTAAATACCAACCCTTCGTACCCAAAGACAAAGTTCGGGTGCGGGGTTTCAATCATAAGCAGGATCAGACTTTGGCTGGTTATCAAGCCTATCTGAAGTCGGTTTACACGGAGGAAGTGGAAGCCTCATCGCGCGTGCCTCACGGTCCCAAAGTTGATGGCATGCGGGAGCTCAAGAAGTATTTGCTCAAGGACCGCAAGGATGAGATCGTCGAAAACGTCATACGCAGACTGATGACCTACGGAATCGGCAGAGAGTTGACCTATCGCGATCGATTTGAAGTTAAGAAATTGCTGACGTCGGCTAAGGAAAAAGGATACAAACTGCAAGATATGATCGTATCCGTTTGCCTCAGTCCCGTTTTTACCGAAAACAAGCAATGACAATCCCATGAAACCAAAATCCTGGAATATCAATCGGCGCCAGTTTGTCCGAGGCGGTGGCGTTGCCCTTGCCTTGCCCTTCCTCCAAGGCATGTCCTGGGGAAAGACGGCGGGGAAGGTCCTGCCGAAGCGGATGGTGGTGAGCTACATTGCCTACGGAGTGTACGAACCGAAGACGGAAGACGGCTCTCATCACGATTGGAACTGGTGGCCGTGCAAAGACGCCGGTCCTCTTGCTTTCAACCGGTCGTCCGCTCCCTTCGCCCCGCTGAAAGATTCGGTGAGTTACCTCAAGGGTCTCGAACATGCGGGCGGTGTGGGAATGGGGGGCCACAGCAGTGGAGACGTTTTCGCCACCGGGGCCGACATGACGGCATCAGAAAAAACAAACAACGTTTCGGTCGATCAAGTGGCCGCAAAGCTCAACGGGCATCATACTCGTTACCCCTCGCTCGTTTTGGGCACCGAAGGTGGTGCCGGATCCTATGGGAGCGCCAAGACGCTTTCGCATTACGGTCCGGGGCGTCCGATCCCGTCGATGCACCGGCCTCAGGAAATCTTCAACCGCTTGTTCAAGCCTTATGCGGGCAGAGGAGTCGAGCAGGTTCGGGCCGACCTCAAGCGCGAGGCGAGCGTGCTCGACCTGATGCTCGACGACTCCAAGAGGCTTCATCGACGACTGGGAAAAGAAGACCAAGGCAAGGTGGACGAGTATCTCGAATCCATACGGGCTTTGGAAAAGCGCGTCGAGCGAACCAGTCAGTGGACCCATGAGCCTTTGCCGAACGTCGATACCAAGGGCCTGAACCTTGAGGTTTCCCACAAGGATCCAGAGGAATACACCCGATGCATGTATGACTTGCTCTACCTTGCCCTCCAAACCGATTCCACCCGGTTCGCCACTCTCATGCTCGAAAGCGAGCATTCCAGCGGCAGCGAAATGTGGAACTATGCCAACTACGTACTCGGGTACAAGGGCGCCACCCACGACATCGCCCACAAGCGACCGACCGAATCAGGGTTGTGGGACAATTGGCGGGCCAAGCAGCATGCTTACTTTCTGGAGCGCCTGCGCAATACTCCGGAAGGGGACGGCAATATGCTGGATCAGACGGTAGTCGTATGGGGCTCGGCCCATCCGCACGCATCCCACAACACCAGAAACTATCCGATCCAGGTGGCAGGCGGAAATGCCCTTGGATTCAAGCACGGAAACCTGCACTCCTTCGAGGGAGAGAAAAAGGTGCCGTTGGCCAACCTCTTCGTTTCGATGCTTCATGCAGTGAACGCACCGGTCAAGACTTTCGCCGACAGCACCGGAATGATGACCGAGTTGATGGGCTAGGCATCATCGTACTTCGCGCCAATCCCTTTCGATCGTACCTGTTTTCGGAGAAACCCAGTTGATCAATTACCGTATCACATAATGAAAAAACCTAACTGTTTTCTTTACGGATTTTTGTTTTTCGCGTTGATGCTCGGGCACGGGCTCTTTGGGGCCGACGCGTTAAAGACGCATGGCATTTTCCGGAGCAACATGGTCTTGCAGCGCGACAAGCCCATCACGATCTGGGGATGGGCCCCGGTTGGTTCCGAGGTCGAGGTCTTGTTCGGGAAACGATACGCCAAAGCCAAGGCAGCGGGAGGGAAGGGGAGGTGGCAGGTCACCTTCGATGCCCAGTCCGCAAATTCCGAGGGGCAGCAACTAGTCGTGAAGACGGGCGAGGACGTCATCCGGATGGAAAATATTCTGATCGGTGACCTTTGGGTGATGAATGGCCAAAGCAACATGGCCTTCGCGCTAAAAGCCGTTTACCAAAACGCCTTTGAGTCTGCCCAGGCTCACCTGCCTTTGATGCGCCACCTTCGGATCAACTCCTATGCGGAATCCGAGCACGTCGAAACCGATTTGGAGGAGAAGGATCTAAACGGCAACGATCCGGACAAAAACTGGAAGGTTGTCACGCCCGAGGTTGCTTTGGATATGGGGGCGATCGGATATGTCTTCGGTTCTCGGCTTCAGCGCGCCTTGCAAATACCCATCGGCATCATCGACAATTCGCGCGGCGGTGCTTCTCTCGAGAGCCTGGTGCCCCGGCACAAGTTCAAGGACCATCCGATGGCGGCCGAATACTTGGCTTGGGTTGACAAGCGTTATGCTGATTTCGACTGGGACGAGGCGCTAAAGAAGCCGCTCGAGAAATGGAACAAATCGGTAGCCGATCAACGCAAGAAGGGTGTCGCCGAGGACAAGCTGCCTCCCAAGCCGACTCGTGAGACTTTGCGATCGTGGAACGTACCCGGTCGCAGCCCGAGTGACGCGGCATCCTGTTACAATGGAATGTTCGGTGTATTCAAGGGCCTGAATATCAAGGGCGTTGTCTTTCACCAAGGATTCAACAACGCCATGATGAACACCAGTTGCAAGCCCAAGTTCTATCGCGTTCTGATGAAGCTGATGGTGGCTGGGTGGCGCGAGGATTTCCAGGATCCGCAATTGCCCGTGGCGATCATTGGCCTGTGTGCCGGAGGCAAGGCTCAGACGCGTCTTAATTTCGAAGAACAGGGTTTTTCCTCTGCGGCCTATATTCGGGAGTCTCAACGCTTGGGTCTGGCCGATGTCAAAAAGGTTGCGAATACCGCCTTCATTCCTTCATACGACCAGAAGATCCCCCAATTGCATACCAAGAAAAAGAAGGATCTGGGAATTCGCTCCGCCCGCTGGGCATTGAATGCGGTTTACGGGATGGAGAACATCGTGTGGGACACGGCCAAACTGCTCTCTTCGGAATCCAAGGAAGGCAAGATCCTGCTCACTTTTGACAAGCCCGTCCTGCCCGATGACTTTGGTTCGGAACTGGAAGGTTTTTCCATCGCCGGGAAATCGGGAGTCCATTACCTCGCCCATGCGGTTCACGTTCAGGTCAGGGACAAGAACGAGCGTAACAAGCAGATTCTGGTTTCCTCGCCCTTGGTCAAGGATCCGGTCTCCGTCCGCTACGCCTGGGCACGGGCACCCATGGGCAACCTCAAGGTGAACGGGATTCCCTGGCAGCCCTTGCACAGCTTTCGCACCGATTCCATTGATTTTACCCCCGAGGTGACCCACCAGGACCCCGATGGGAAGGCCAAGAACTCCGAGGCTATCAAAGCTTTGAAAACGCAAGCGGCCGAGGCCCTGAAGTCCAGAAAAGAAAAAGAAGGCTAAAGGATGAACAGGGTTTTGCATGCTTGGTCTTTGCTCTTTTGGTTTGTCTCTGCGGGTATCGTCTTGGCAGAGGAGAAAATGGACCTCCCCGTGCAGGTGAAAGACCTCATGGCAAACTATTGTTTCGATTGCCATGACGAGGAGATGCAGAAAGGGGACGTCCGATTGGACAACCTGTTTGAACTGAACCTCCCCAAGAGGCTGGACCTTCTGAACCGGATGCAGGAGCAGACTTTCTTCAAGCATATGCCTCCCGAGAAGAAAAAGGTCCAACCAAGCGAAGGGGAGCGCAAGCGACTTGTGGACTGGATGTCAGGAGAACTGGAGAAGCATGATGCCTCCACGCTCGAGGGGAAGTTGCGCAAGCCCGAGTACGGAAACTACGTCGATCACGAGAAGTTGTTTTCCGGTGAGTTCAAGGACTTGCCCGGTTTTACCTACGACAGACGCTGGCTGATCAGCGAATACATCTTCAACGACAAGTTTGACCGTATGCTGAAAGGGCAGGCTACGGGGTATTACGGGGGCAAAAGAGTACCCGTTTTCGGGAGCAAGCAATTCCACCGGTTCACCCCCACCAACCCCTTTTTGCTGCCCAACCGTTCCGGTGTCCGCTACTACGCTGACACCGACCTGACGGGCGGGCATTTGTCGACCATGCTTACCAATGCCCAGAAGGCCGCCGAGCTCATGACCGATTACTTGGTCCCGCGTCACAAGAAGAGCAGGCAACCGTACCAGCCTGCCATAGTCGAAATTATGGCCCTGGAAGATCAGCACATTGCCACTTTGCAATCGAGAAGGGCATTCCTCGAAATCAATATTGCTCAGGTTTGCGAGGATCTGTACGGCAAGAAGAACGACTCGCTTCTCCCGAAGTTTGTCCCCGTGGTTCTAAACGAAGCCAAAGAGCTTGAAGAGGGCGAGACCTACAAGAAGGCACCCATCCACGTTGCCCTCAATACCCTTAAGAAATTGGGCGGAGAAGATGCTTTGTACCAAACCCTCTTGAATCCGGAGCTCAAAGGCCTCAACGATTTGGAGGTTCGCAACCGCTGTGAGCGCCAATGGTTCTACAACGGCGATCACGAACGCACGATTCAAGGTCGCATCACGATGCTGCGCGACTATTTGCCAGAGGTGCGGGAGCGCTTGGCAAAAAACGGCACGAAAATAAAGCTGCGCGAGTACAAGCCTCTCGCCGAGGAGGAGATGGAAATCATCCAATCCGCCATCACGAAGTTTCGCAAGAAGGGAGACTTCCTTACTGCCGTCATCGAGAAGTGTATGACGCAATGGACGGATGACTTTCGCCAGATGCGGGTCGAAGCGGGGCCGCCGTCCGATGAGCTTTTGGCCCAGCTGGTGGATGAGCTTTTTGTTCAAATACTCGAACGCTCTCCATCCGCCGACGAAAAAAGGGAATACCTGACTGTCGGTATGCTTGGTCAATCCGACAGCGTAATT
>JAYOII010000048.1:4170-5039 GCA_038118685.1 Opitutia bacterium | reverse complement strand
TCGGTAACCTCAAGGCGATCCAGAAGTTGATCCAGACCGTCATGCTCTCTAGCGAATTCGTCTATCGGCAAGAGTTCGGCAACGGTGAGCCCGACGAGCATGGTCGCCGGATGCTTTCGCCCCGGGATGCCAGCTATGCCATCTCCTATGCGCTTACCGATCAAAGCCCGGACGACGAGCTCGCCAAGGCGGCCGCGGAGGGACGGCTCAATACACGCGAGGACTACCGCAGGGAAATTATCAGGATGCTCAAAAGGCGGGATCGTCATTACTTGGTTGATCCGATTCTGATCGATAAGAACCATCGGGAGAACGTGACCAATATGCCGATCAGGGAACTGCGCTTTTTCCGGGAGTTCTTCGGTTACCCCAAGGCCATAACCATTTTCAAGGACGAGAAGCGCTTTGGCTTGGACCGACTGGGTTCAGCCACCGCCCGCCTTCTTGGCGAAGCCGATCAACTTGTCGCTCATTTTCTCGAGAAGGACCGGAATGTTTTCGAAGAGTTCCTCACTACCGAAAAATTCTATGTTTTTCACGATGGAGACAACGAACGCATGCAAGCCGCTTCCGACCGCATCAAGCGCATCTATGAATACTTCAAGGATACCGACTGGAAGAACTTCGACCTAGAGGAACTTGGCAAGCACAAGGAGTTTCTCAGGGAAGTCAAGATGCGCTCCATCAACCCGGACAACCTGAAGTCCGGAAACCGCTCGGGCACGGGCTTGCAGTTGTTCAAGAAATCCATGATCAGCATCACTGCCAGGCTGGACAAGGGACAGAAGGAAGCGGCTCCTTTCGACATGTACCGTGGATACGGTAGCGATTTCATGCCCGGAGAAAATGTTTCGAGCTTTTTCAATTAT
>JAYOII010000048.1:2757-4160 GCA_038118685.1 Opitutia bacterium | reverse complement strand
CTGGGATTACGCGACTGTTCAACCCGGCAAAGTCCCGAACCGCAAAGGTTTTCTTACCCACCCCGCATGGCTCATTGCACACGCTCAGAATACCGAGACCGATCCGGTCATCCGGGGTAAGTTTATCCGTGAAAAGCTCCTGGCCGGCACCATACCCGACGTTCCCATTACGGTAGATGCAGTCATCCCCGAAGACCATCACAAGACGTTGCGCAGTCGGCTCGCGGGGGCCACCGAGACTGCTTACTGCTGGAAGTGTCACGAACGGATGAACCCCCTCGGGTACCCCTTCGAGGCCTATGACGACTTCGGGCGCTTTCGCAGGGAGGAATCTCTCGAAAGTCCGGAGAATCTCATTAAGAAGAATCCCGACAAGGCACCCAATCGGAACCACCTTCTTGATCTTCGAGATATTTACAAAACCCTCCCGGTTGATGCGACGGGATACTTGAAAGGGAGCGGGGATCCCTTGCTGGACGGGGAGGTCACGGATGCCATCGACTTGGCCGATCGCCTTGGGAAATCGAGACGCGTGCGTCAGTCCATCATCCGACATGCCTTTCGCTATTTTCTAGGACGCAACGAACGCCTCTCCGATTCAAAGACTCTGATCGATGCCGAACAAGCCTACGTTGAAAGCAAAGGCAGTTTTGATGCCCTTGTAGTTTCCCTTTTAACTTCCGACTCATTCGTGTACCGTAAGCCAATCAAGCAACAAGCACATGACAACTAGAAGAGATTTCATCAAACTCTCCGGCCTCGGAGCCGGTGCTCTGGTCATGCCCTCCGGCTTGATCGCAGAACCTGTTCGGGGCAAACTCCCCAAGCGTTTCATCTTTATCCGGAAATCGAGCGGAATCCGGCCTGCTGAAATTGCCCTGCGCGATTTTTCCGACAAGGACAAGGCCCTTGACGAAAAGAAGGAGGCGATCGAAGCCGACCTCGACAAGCACGAGCTCCCCAAGTGGTTGCTCGGTCTGGATGACTACAAGGAGCATATGACCATTCTGCAGGGGCTTTCGGCCAAGATGAGTGAAAACGTTCATTGGTCTTTCTCGTCCGTCATGGGATGTTTCAAATCCAACCGGAATACGCTTAGCGCGATCAAGCGCGCGACGATCGATTTCGAATTGGCCAAGCTCTTCCCTTCGCCCTTCGGGCATGTCGAATTGTCCTTTGCGGGTGGCCGTAACGGGATCGTCGACGGCTACTCGGCACCGGCCCCCCAAACGCGCAACTACTGCTACGCCGATCCGGACACAGCTCGAAGCGAACTCTTCAAATCCGTACTCAACCCGGATGCAGTGAATTCGGACAACGACATGCTTTCGTTTTTGCAAAGCAAAGAAGGACTTGAGATTATGGACGTCAAAGGTCGCGAGAAAATGCGCCAAGAGAAGCAT
>JAYOII010000048.1:0-2747 GCA_038118685.1 Opitutia bacterium | reverse complement strand
GAGAAGCATATTCAATCGATTGAAGCGATCCGGCAACGCAACGAGAAATTGATCAAGCTATCCGGTTCGCTCGCCAAGCACCTCCCCGAACTTTCTCCCGTCCATGCAAACGGCGGCCCGAATGCGAGCACACCGGAAAAGCAGGCGGCCATGACCGACGTACTGATTGCCGCCTTGAAGGCCGAGCTGACCAACGTCGTGACTTACACTATTGATGACCTGGGCACCCCCATCACCGGTTTGCCCGGGAATGAAACCGACCGGGTGGGCATCCATCCCTTGGGACATGACGAAGCCTTCGGGGGTGTGCCCGCATGGAAGACCAGGGAGCAAATCCGGATCAGTCACGTGAACCAGATCAGGACGATCATCGACAAGCTCAAGCAGGTCCCCGAGGGCAAGGGAACGATGTTCGACAACACGATGATCATGTACTTCCCGGAGAACGGGGAAACTCACCATGGCGTGGGCACCGAAGCGCCTTTTCTCATTATGGCCGGCTCAGCTTGCAACCTCGACATGTCGGGCCGCTATGTTCGCTTGCCTTACCTAGGTAACAAGGGTCACAAGACCTTGGGCAACTGGTACACCACCTTGCTCAACGCCCATGGTAATCCGATCAAGCACTACGGGGACTTGGATCTCGAAATGTCCCGCAAGAAGTTGGATCAGTTGGGCTCGATCAAGCAATTTATGGGCTAGGGTGTGATGCGGATTCAATCGATTTTTTTGATTGCAGGCTGCCTTGTTTTGTTTGGTCTCGTGTTCGGGAAGCCCGACGTCCCTATTGTGGATACCCATGTCCATCTCTGGGATCTTAAACGTCCTGCGGGCCTCGGTTGGATCGCCAAGGACAACGAAACCCTTTACCGGAATTTTCTTCCCGAGCATCATGCCCCGATCGCCCGGGCCAACGGGGTGCGGGCCGTGGTACTCGTTCAGGCGGGGCAAAGTTTGCCTGACAACCAATGGAACCTCGACCTGACCGCGCATGACAAGGATTTGTACCGGGGACTGGTCGGCAATCTTTCCGAAGTGATCGGTACCGACCGTTTCCAGCCCCTCTTCGACAAACTTTGCCAAGACAGGCGTTACGTCGGCTACCGTCTTTCCGGCCGATACCAGGAAAAGCTGACCGATGCTTTCTTTCGCGACCTCGAGCGCACGGCCAAGAAGGGGAGGACGGTGGATTTTCTTTGCGGAAAGTACAGCTTGCAGGACGTCGAGGCCATCGCCACCCGTTTGCCCGGGCTAAAGATCATCATCGACCACTTTGGAAACGTGCGCTTGGACGGCGAGCCTTTGGATCCGCAATGGGTCAGGCGGTTCAAGTCGTTGGCCGGAAGGCCCAACGTTTACTGCAAGGTCTCCGCTCTTTACGGACGGGTGAAGCCCCAACCCGCTCCCAAGAAGGTTTCTTTCTACCGGCCCATACTCGAGCTTGCCTACGATGCCTTCGGCGAGGACCGATTGGTTTACGGAAGTGACTGGCCCGTAACGGAGACCACGGGGGATTATGAGTCCGTGCTCAAGCTGACCCGGGATTGGGCTAGGACCAAAGGAGATGCCTTCGAGCTCAAACTCTTTTACCAAAATGCCGTCCGCTTTTATGGAATTCCCAAAATTCTCGATACAGCCGGACCGGTGACTCTTCCCAAAAAAATAAAATAGAAGACCTGTCCGTCTTCGGCCATAGGGTTCACTTTTCCAGATCGCGCAGGGCAACGACTTTGCATCCCGATCCCTTGAGATAGTCTAAGTACGCCTTGAACTTTTCCGGATCGGTGTTCACCCAGGGGTGCTTTACGTCGGGCACGCCGTGAAACGTCATTACCGAGACCTTTCCGTCCTTGGCTTTGTTCACCGCTTCCTTGAATTGCTCCAGAGTGCTCTTGGGTTTGCCGTCAAAGGCTTGAGGCATGAGAAGAGGGTCATCCTCACCGGGGGCATAGGCTCTTGATCCACCCGTTCTGGCAAACCGGTAACCACGGGCCTTCAAAACCCGCACCGCCCGTTTCGTGGTTTGGTAGGCGGGGTAGCAAAAACTGATCGGTTTTGGAATGCCGTGCTTCTCACACTGCTTCTCAATGTATTCGACGTCGGCATGCAGTTGTTCCTCGGTTTGTCTGCCGACTGAGATATGGCGTCTCGTGTGATTGCCGATTTCAAATCCGTCGTCATGGAGCTTCTTGATTTGTTCCCAGGTCATGTAGTTCCTCTTGTCCTTTGCAAAACCAAACCCCTCGGTGATGAAGAAAGTCGCACCGAACCCATGCTTCTTGAGCAATGGAGCGACGAAGGTTGCGTGGCTGGCGACCGAGTCGTCGAAGGTCAAAACGACAGTACCCGGTCGCTTTTTCTCCGCCACGCCGGAACTGACTGTGGACACAAGGGCTGCAAGAAGGCCAAATATCCGGGAAATAAGCTTCTGATTGAAATTCATGGGAGGTAAGTCTTCTCACGGGGGTCGAATCCGGGCAAGGGAGATCGGTTGGCAAAAATCAATTCCGAAGATAAAAAGAGCTTTGTCTTTTTTCATAAGAAAAGAAAGGGTATGAACTTATATTATTTATGAAAATCCCCCTGTCCCTTCTCTTCCTTCCAGCCTTGTTTGGTTGTTTGGTTTTTTCAGCGGTTTCCGTTCAAGCGGATCATCATGCGAAAGGTTCTGCCCCTCTCCTGCAAACCGGAGACCGGGTGGCCTTCGTGGGCGGCGGCTTGATCGAGCGGGCCCGCCTGAACGGTTA
>JAYOII010000047.1:0-13224 GCA_038118685.1 Opitutia bacterium | reverse complement strand
CTTATTCGGCTTCCCGTCGAGCCTCGACGAATTTCTCAACCGCAAAGGCAAGGTCTTTCTTGCCATGGGCTGCGGAGACTTGGGTACGGATGCGGGCCTTCCCTTGCGGTACGACGGGGTAGGAGAAGGCGATGACGTAGACGCCTTTTTTCAGCAGAAGCTCGGCGAAGCGGGCTGCTTTGGCCGCATCTCCGAACATGACGGGGGTAATGGGGTGTTCGCCCGGTAGAATTTCAAACCCCTCCTTTTCCATGGCTTTCCGGAAGAAAGAGGTGTTTTCCTCGAGCCGGTCGCGCAGTTCGGTGGAGGACTCGAGCAAATCAAGGGCCTTGAGTGAACCGGCTGCGATCGCAGGGGCGAGCGTATTGGAGAAGAGGTAGGGACGGGAGCGCTGGCGAAGAAATTCCACGATCTCCTTTCGCCCGCCCACGTATCCACCGCTTGCCCCGCCCAGGGCTTTGCCCAAGGTTCCGGTCATCAGGTCGACCCGTTCCATGACTCCGTGGTATTCATGGGTTCCCCGTCCGTTCTTGCCCATGAAGCCGACGGCGTGGGAATCGTCCACCATGAGCATGGATTCGTGTTGGTCGGCCAAGTTGCAGATGGCAGGGAGATGGGCGACGTAGCCGTCCATGGAAAAGACGCCGTCGGTCACGATCAGTTTGCGGCGGGCGTCCCCCGCGCTCTCCAGTTGCCGGCCCAGATCCTCCATGTCGTTGTTCCCGTAGCGGAAGCGGGCGGCTTTGCAAAGTCGCACACCGTCTATGATCGAGGCATGATTGAGCGCGTCTGAAAAGATGGCGTCGTCTTTGTTGAGGATGGTCTCGAACAGCCCCGTATTGGCATCGAAGCAGGAGGAATACAGGATGGTGTCTTCCATCCCGAGAAAGGCGGAAAGCCTGGCTTCCAATTCCTTGTGCAGGGATTGGGTGCCGCAGATAAAGCGAACGCTGGCCAAGCCATAGCCCCATTTGTCAAGGGCATCCCGGGCGGCCTTGACCACTTCCGGATGATTGGCGAGGCCGAGGTAGTTGTTGGCGCAGAGATTGAGGACGGGGGAACCTTCACCCACTTGCACACGGGCGGATTGAGAGCTTTCGATGACCCGTTCCGACTTGTAGAGGCCGGCCGACCGGATTTCCTCCAGTTCCTTTTTCAGGTCGTTCTTGATCTTGCCGTACATTCTACCACTCCAAAATGACTTTCCCGCTGTTTCCACTCATGGCGGTCTCGAAGCCCTCTTCGAAATCGTCGAAGTCAAAGCGGTGGGTGATGATCGGTTTGAGATCCAGTCCGCTCTCCAGCATGACGGTCATCTTGTACCAGGTCTCGTACATTTCCCGACCGTAAATTCCTTTGATGGTGAGCATGTTGAAGACCACGATATTCCAGTCGATGGCCATCTCCTTCTCGGGGATGCCAAGCATCGCGATCTTCCCACCATGACACATGTTGGCCAACATGTCGTTGAATGCCTGCGGGGAACCGCTCATTTCCAACCCGACGTCAAAGCCCTCCTCCATGCCGAGTTCTTTTTGGACGTCGGACAGGTTTTCCTCGGATACGTCGACCACCCGGTTCGCACCCATTTTTTTCGCCAATTCCAAACGGTATGGGTTCACGTCGGTGACCACGACGTGCCTGGCTCCGGCATGTCGGGTGATGGCGGCGGACATCGCCCCGATGGGCCCGGCTCCGGTGATCAGGACGTCCTCTCCAAGGACGTCGAAGCTCAGGGCGGAGTGAGCGGCGTTGCCAAAGGGATCGAAAATGGCCGCGACGTCGAGATCGATTCCCTGTTTGTGGGCCCAAACGTTGGTCTGGGGCAGGGCGATGTATTCGGCGAAGGCACCGGGTCGGGTGACCCCGATACCGGCAGTATCCGAACAAAGGTGACGCCGCCCGGCCATGCAGTTGCGACAACGCCCGCATACGACGTGTCCTTCTCCACTTACCCATTCTCCCGGTTTGAAATCGGTCACTTCCGATCCGACCTCCACGATTTCCCCAACGAATTCATGACCGACGACAAGGGGTACCGGTACGGTCTTGTTCGCCCAGTCGTCCCACTTGTAAATATGCAAGTCGGTCCCGCATATGCCTGCCCGGTCTACCTTGACGAGGACATGGTGGGGTGCGACTTCGGGTTTGGCCACTTCCTCCAACCACAGTCCTTCCTCCGCTTTTTTCTTAACGAGGGCTTTCATCGTTGCGGGACTTTGGGCAAGGGTTGCATTCCGACAGTAGGAAAGCTTCTTGGCCCGAGAGCAAGGAAAAGACGTCTTATGACGTGTTTCGGCAGGAGGATCGGAGGTTCTTTCTCAGTAGTCTTTTCCCGCCCAACTGTTGAGGACGGAACGCTGCCAGTTTTCGAGCGAGGTCTTCATCTTCGAGACACGGGCCGGTTCTTTTTCCTTGAGGTTGGTGGTCTCCATCGGATCTTTTTTCAGGTCATACAGTTCATAGATGACCTTGTCCTTTCGTTCGATCCGGTGGAGTTTCCAGGGCCAATCGTTCCAAGCGGCGTGTCCCTCGAGATCCTTCATGTCGAAGGTGGGGAATTCCTTCACGTTCTTGAGGATGCGCTCGGGATGGGGGTTGGGCTTGCCCGCTTTTTGCGCATCAGACAGGGCCTTGATGATCCGATCGCTCCAAGTGGATTGCCCATTGCGGAAACCGTGCCAGAATCCCATCGGTGGTCTTGATCGTTTTTTTCCTTCCAGAATGGGCATGAGGTTGATGCCGTCCAGAATGGGTTGTTTTTCAGGCTGATTGACTCCGGCAACCGCGAGCAGAGTGGGGTAGAGGTCCGAACTGAAGGCAGGGACGTCGATCTCTTGGGCGGAAAAGCGCTCGGGCCACTCCAGTACGGCCGGTACGCGCAAGCCCCCTTCGTAAATACTTCCCTTTTTGGCCCGTCCGCCGGAAGACTCGGTGATCAAGCCTCCGTTGTCGCTGCAGTATAAAAAGAGGGTGTTTTTTTCGATGCCAAGCTTGCGGAGGTGTTTGCGCAAACGCCCGATTTGCTGGTCGAGCAGGGTGATCTCTCGGAAGTACCCGGCTTTGGGGGTTCGTTGATTTTGGTAGAGGGTCGCGGCGTTCTTCATTCCCTGAGGGATTTCGGGATGGGGGCTGTGGGGGGAAGGGAACCAGGTAACGGTGAACATGGGCTTGTTTCCGTTCTTGTGTTTGCTCAGGAACTCAAGGGTTGCATCCATCGAGATCACGGTGCCCGCTCCCTTGATTTGCAGGTATTGTCCATTGCGGCTGAGATAGGGATCGTTGTCGAAGAAGTTCAACCCCGAAAGCCACTCGTCGAATCCGGCCCCGCCGGGGGAAGTGGGGCTGTTCGGTTGGACCGATCCGATGTGCCACTTGCCGAAATGTCCCGTGACGAAAGCGGCCTTGCCCAATTGATCGGCTATGGTATGCTCGTCCGGACGCATATAATGTCCATGGTTGGGGACGTTGGTCCGGAAAGGATGCCTGCCGGTCATCACGCTGGCCCGGGTCGGCGAGCAAACCGGAGCGCTTGCATAGAAACGGTTGAACACGATCCCGGACTTGGCCATTTGATCGAGGTTGGGAGTTTGCACGAACGGATGCCCCGTGAACCCGCAATCTCCGTAGCCATGGTCATCCGCCATGACGAGAACGATATGAGGCCGCTTATTGGCCGAAACCGAGGATGCGAACAAGCAGGCCAGGAAGAACAGGCAAAAGCTTTTGGCCGGGGAACGATACATGATGCGGCAGAGTTAAAATTGCCCCGGTTGAGCCCGAATCCAATCGGCAATCAATTCAATCTCCTCAGGCTTGAGTTTGCCGTCTCTTCCGTAACAGGGCATCCGATCGTTTTTCTTGCCGTAGAAGCGCTTGTCCTCCGGGTTTTCGATAAAGGCAATCAGCCAGTCTCTGGAACCGTAGCCCGTAAGATCGGGGGCCGATCCTTCGCCTTCGGAATCAATGTCATGACAATCAATGCAAGCTCTGCCATCTTCGAATACTCCGTCGTCGTTGTAAAAAAGGGAGAGCAATTCCTCGCGCTTTTCTTCTTCCAATGGTGTTTCGTAGGGAAGTTTTGCCTCGTCCGCCAAAAGTTTGGCGATTTCCGGCAACAACTTTTTTTCTTCCTCGTCGTACTTCGCGAGAGCCTTCTTGGCCATAGTACCGTCCTTGAATTTGGTGCCTCCGAAATATTTTTCCGAGACGTATTGGTCATGATCGAGGAGCCGGGTGTTCCATTCCACGCTCCCGAAACCGGCCAAGTCGGCGGCCGATTGTTTTTCACTTACGGGAAAGCCCCGGCCATCGTGTCCATTGTAGCGGTGGCAACTCGAACAGTGGGTCGAAAACAATCGGCGTCCCAAATTCTCGGGGTCTTTGCGGAGCAAGCTGACGGCTCCCGTGGGAGGGATGCCTTCCTTGTTTGCGATGTCGATTACCCGTTCGGCTTGCCAATCCGCTTCCTTGAGAGCGGCTGCGTGCTTCGGGTTGGCCCGGTCTTCCGAGATCGCGAGAAAGGTCAGCATGACCGAGCCTGCAATGAGGGTCCACCAAAAGCCGACGTTGAACTTGTGACCCCATTGCTTTTTCGCAATGAAAGGCTGCAGGAACATCCAAGTCACCAAGAAAACGGGAATGATGACGGCGCCCCAAAAGGCGGGGACGTATTTCAAAAGCTGAAAGAGAAAGAGAAAGTACCACTCGGGTCTTGCCGGGAATTCATTGGACGGATCGGCAGGCGGACCCAACGGGGCTCCGTCGAAATAGATCGTCAGGGTGACGACTGCCAACAGTACGGCCAAACAGGCCACCGCATCCTTGAGGATTTGGTCGGGCCAAAAAAAGGAGTCTCTTTTGGGCCGGCGTTCTTTGACGTGTATGCCGTGCTTGCGGAAAAGGTAAATATGGGCAACCACCAAGCCGACCAAGGTCGCCGGAAGAACTCCGGCGTGAAAGGCGAAGAAACGGGTCAGGGTATGGTGCCCGTATTCCACTCCGCCCACCACGATCTTTTGAAGGGCGGGGCCAATGATGGGGACTTCGGCCATCAAGTTGGTGGCCACGGCCGTGGCCCAATAGCCCTTTTGGTCCCAAGGAAGGAGGTAGCCGGTCAAGGAGAGGGCGAGGGTTACGCCCATCATAAGGATGCCGAACCAGAAATTAAGTTCACGGGGAGCTTTGTAGGCTCCATCGATTACGACTTGCATCAAGTGAAGAACCAGAAGGACGATCATCGCCTGAGCCATATAGTGATGAACGCCCCGGAGAAACCAACCGCCCGCAACCTGATGCTCCAAAAAATAGACGCTCTCCCAGGCCGTCTGAGTACTTGGGCTGTAAAACATCCAAAGCAGAGTGCCCGTTACGATTTGTACGAAGAAAACGAAAGTCAGGCAACTTCCCCAGACATACCGCCACCGGGCGCCACCGGGAACTTTTTCGTACAAGGCCTCCTTGACCAATCCCCGAATGCCCGAACGATCGTCCAGCCAATTTACGAAGCGTTTCATGAGAGAGGGATCTTTTCCGCGATATTGGGCCGGAATTGCTGGAATTGAATCCAAACCTGACCGTCCTCGACTTTCGTTTCCATCGTATCCATTCCTCTGGGGCTCGGACTGTCGTCGTTGGTGACCGAGCCATCGAGTCCGAAGGTGCTGTTGTGGCAGGGGCAAACATAATCGTTCGAATCCTTGCGGTAGTCAATGGCGCACCCCAAGTGCGGGCATCTCAAATTGTAGGAAACGACCTGATCTCCCTTTCGCGTCAGGTACACGGCTCCCGCTGGAATATCGGTGTAAGTCGTCCATGCGTCTTTCACCTTCGCCAAGACGACTTCGAACTTGGTGGGCGTTCCATCTTCGGGAAGAGAGGCCAAAGCCGCTACCTTGGTCCATGGCACTTTTGCATTACCGTCTCCCTTGGTGACCGGATCCAATACGGATGGAATTCCCGTGGCAAAGGGAAAGAGGGCGCAAGCTGCGGAAGCGCCTATGGTGGATGTTACGATGAACTTCCTGCGGTCTTCCTTGGGTTCTTGTTTCTTTGAATGGTCGGGCATAAATGATAAGGGAATTGAATCCGCTCACTTTAATCCCCAACTTCAAGTTGAGCGAGTAGGAAATGAAGGCTCTAAGCAAGCAGACCTTTGACGGGGTAGGCGTTTTCGACTCCGGTCAGGCGTTGTTGCAAGCCTTGGTGTGGGAAAGTGAACTTGTGATTGTCGATTCCGAGGCAATGAAGAATGGTGGCATTCAGTTCGTTCAGGTGTACCGGGTTCTCGGTGACGTTATAGCTGAAATCATCGGTTTCTCCGTAGGTGATCCCTTTTTTGATTCCGCCGCCTGCCATCCACATGCAAAAGTTACGGGGATGGTGATCCCGTCCATAGTTCTCCCGTGTGAGTTTTCCCTGACAGTAGATCGTTCTCCCGAATTCACCGCCAAACACCACCAGCGTATCCTCGAGAAGTCCTCTGGATTTTAAATCCTTGATCAGTGCGGCCGTGGGTTGATCCACGTCCATGCACTGTCCTTTGATCAATTTCGGGAGATTTCCATGCTGATCCCATCCACGATGAAGGATTTGTACGGTCCGTACGCCTCTTTCAATCAGCCTGCGCGCCATGATGGCGGAGTGGGCGTAAGTGCCGGACTTTTCCACGTTCGGACCGTACATGTCCATGGTCGCTTTGCTTTCCTTGGACAAATCAGTCAGTTCCGGCACGCTGGTTTGCATACGAAAAGCCATTTCGTATTGAGCAATCCGGGTTTGGGTCTCGGGATCGCCAAAACGTTCGTAGGTCTTCCGATTCAATTTTCCCAAGGCATCGAGCATGGTCCGTCGGTCTCCCGTATTGACGCCCGGAGGGTTTTTGACAAAGAGAACCGGGTCCCCCACTCCACGGAGGGCAACGCCGTCATACTTTGAAGGAAGAAACCCACTGCTCCACATGCGGGTGAAGAGCGCCTGGGCTTGGCTTGCCTTCGGAAAAGTGGGAGTAAAGACCACAAAGGCGGGCAGGTCCTGACTTGTACTCCCCAGCCCGTAACTTAGCCAAGAACCCAGGCTGGGTTTTCCAGGGACTTCGCTTCCCGTCATCACGAAGGTACAGGCGGGGTCATGGTTGATCGCCTCGGTATGAACCGATTTGATCATCGATATCTCGTCCGCAATTTCCTTCATGTGCGGAACCAGTTCACTCATCATGATTCCTGATTTTCCGCATTTTTCGAATTTGAATTTACTGGGTGCAACCGGAAACCTGGCCTGCCCACTCGTCATTCCGGTAATCCGTTGGTTATTCCGAACGGAATCAGGCAGATCCTTGTCGAAGTACTCCTCCATCACGGGTTTGTGATCAAAAAGATCCATTTGAGCAGGAGCCCCGTTCATGTGGAGATAAATCAGGTTTTTGGCCCTCGGTTTGAAGTTAGGGAACCCCGGAAGGGCGGGGTGCATGTCTTCCTCGGGAGCGTTTGCCAAATTGGCGAAGGCCCGTTTGCCGGCAAGCTGGGCCAGGGCAATGCCACCGAGTTTGAGACCGGCTCCCTGAAAGAAGGTTCTTCGGCTTTGAAGATTATGAAATTCGATTGCGGGATTCATGACCGATTTAATTTTTGTTTACCACTTCGTCGAGGTTGAGGATCATGTTTGCGACCAGTGTCCAGGGAGCCAATTCAAGAGGCTTGATTTTTGCGTCCGGTTCGCTCTCGCCAAAACCGATCAAATCCTCCGCCGATTTCAGGTCCTGAGCGTATCTTTTGCGGTTTTGGTTCAAAAGATCTTGGACGATTTCAATTTCTTTCCGGCTTGGGTTGCGGGAAGTCGCGGCTCGCCAGGCCCAGCTGATCTTTGCCTGATCTTGCTTTCCACCCTTGTGAATGATTTTTTCGGCGAAGTTGCGGGCGGCTTCCACGTGCTGGACGTCATTGAGCAATTGAAGCGCCTGCATCGGGGTATTGCTTTTTCCGCGACCCGAGCAGCTTTGTTCGCGGTTGGGCGCATCGAAAGTGGACATGAAAGGAGCCGGTGCCGTTCTCTTGTAGAAGGTGTACAGGCTTCTCCTGTAAAGATCATCACCTTTTCCCTGCTTGTAGTAGCGGGTATTGCTGTTTCCAAAACCCACCGGTTCCCAAATATTGGGCGGTTGGTAAGGCATCACCCCCCGGCCTCCGACTTTGCCCACGAGCAAGCCACTCAAATGCAAGGCCTGGTCACGAACGATTTCCGCATCCAGTCGGTATCTCGGGCCGCGGGCGAGCAAACGATTTTCCGGGTCCTTCTCGAGGAGTGTGGGTGAAACTTTGGAACTTTGCCGATAGGTTTTGCTGGTAAGAATCCTCTTGATGAATACGCGAAAGTCCCACCCTTCTTCCATGAATTGCACGGCCAACCAGTCCAATAGTTCGGGATGGCTCGGGAGTTCACCCTGCGTACCGAAATCAGAACTCGTTTTGACCAAGCCCGTGCCGAAGAATTGTTGCCAGATCCGATTAACGATCACCCGGGAGGTGAGGGGGTGATCGTTTCGAACCAGCCAATCGGCCAGATCCAAGCGATTGTAATCCCGGTCTTTTGGTTTGGGAGGCAGACCGGGAAGGAAAGCGGGGACTCCGCGGGATACCTTTTCTCCGGGGTTGTCATACTGCCCTCGAACCATCACAAAACTCTCCCTTGCTTTGGGCAGATCCGCCATCACGAAGGTCGAAGGAATCTCTTTTTTCAAGGCCTCTTTCTTTTTTTCTATCTCTTCCTTTTTCTTGTTGAAGGCTGCGAGTTCTTCAGGGAAACCTTTGTAGACCTGATTTCTCCAGTGAGTGAAGGCATCGTTTTCATCACGGGAATTCCATTTTTCCGGCTCCTTCCCTTTCAGTCTCCTTTGCAAAACTTGACTGAGGTCTTGTTTTCTTTGGTTCTCCGGCAGTTTTTTCCAGGCTGACCAGGAATAGAATGGATCGTTTGCTTGATCGAGAGTGGAAGAAATCCCAAAGTGATCCCAGTTGACGGTTCCTGAAAATTGAGTGAGGGCAAACCCGGTCACCTTGGTTTTGGGAGAGAGTCCTATTTTGGATGCCGGGAATTTGAGCTCCACCCACTTTCCCGTTTGAGGAAGTTTTCCCATGACCACTCTTTGATGAGTTCCCTCTTTTCCCCAACCTATTTTTTCGTGAGCCCCCCAAACTGCTCGGTGATTCCATCCGTTCACGTGAAACTGGAGCATGATGGCTTCCGGTGGGTTCTCTGGATCAAGAAAGCAATGGGCGAAAATAGTTCCGTTTGTGGGAATGTTCAGGTTTTTTACTCCTGTCAATACGTCCTGCCCGACTTGGTTTCGAACGGTTCGGGTGAGGGATTTGTTCCCCTTGAAAACGGGACCCTCTTTCGGGCCGGTGAATTTTACGCCCCCACCCACGGTTATCAATTTGCCCTCCGGAAATTCGTCTTCAAACCAAACGGTTTTTGATACTTTTGGCATGGGTCCGGGGTTTTGATCAGCCGGATCTTCATATTTGAATTTGGCCAATGCCTGATTGAAGTTCTTTCTCGCTTCGGCAATTTGTTTGTCGAGATTACTTAGCTCCGCTTTTTGTTCTTCCGTGGGAACTTGAATGACCGGTGGCGTATCGAGCTTGTTGCCATCCATGGCAGGATCGGCCGCACTGTGAAAAAAGGAATACAGCGAGTAATATTCCTTCGTGGAGAGAGGGTCGAATTTGTGATCGTGACAGGTGGCGCAGCCTGCGGTCAGTCCCATCCATACTTCAACCGCGGTGGACGTTCGGTCCACTGCGTAGCGGTAAATCCATTCCTTGGCAATACTTCCACCCTCTCCGGTCGTGACGTTGCAACGGTTGAAACCGGAGGCAACTTGTTGATCAAGGGTCCGGTCAGGCAAGAGGTCGCCCGCCAATTGCCAACGGGTAAATTCATCGAAAGGAAGATTCTGATTAAAGGCTTTGACCACCCAGTCCCGATACAGCCACATACTTCTTTCGTTGTCCAGATGAAGACCGTGCGTGTCGGCATAACGGGCGAGGTCCAGCCAAAAGCGGGCCATATGCTCCCCATATGCCGTCCGGTTCATCAAATCATCGATGACTTTATCCCAGGCATCGGGGGAATGATCGTTCATGAAAGCATCCAGTTCTTCGAGAGTCGGAGGTAGTCCCGTTAGGTCAAGATAGACTCTTCGAAGAAGGGTATGCTTCTCGGCGGAGGGGGAAGCGGCCAAGCCCTCCTTTTTCAATCGGTCCTGAACAAAGGCATCAATGGGGTTTTGGGCTCCTTGGACCTTTGGTAACTCTGATTTTTTTGGGGCAATGAATGCCCAGTGTCCCTCATAGGGCGCTCCCTGTTCGATCCATTGTCTGACCAGCTTTTTTTCCTCCGCCGTGAGGGATTTGTGAGTCTCGGGAGGAGGCATGACTTCGTCTTCATCATCGGAAATGATTCGCATCCAGCTTTCGCTGTCTTCAATGCTGCCGGGTGCGATTGCCTGAATCCCATCGCGGGGCATGATGGCTTCTTCCCTTACGTCGAGCCTAAGTTTGGCCTTGCGGTGCTTCTCGTCCAGGCCATGGCAGGAGAAACAGTGGTTGGAGAGGATGGGCCTGATGTCACGATTGTAGCTGATGCCGTCCTTTTGGGCGGACAAAGACGACACCATCCCAGCAAGAGTCAGAATGGCAGTACAGGTTGTAACTTTCATTTGAACTGGGAACCAAGAAAGTTCTAAGCGATCAGTTTTTGGACCGCATGGTGGGGTTCCACTCCGGTCAGACGAAAGTCGAGCCCCTGAAAGCGGAAGGAAAGACGGGTGTGATCAATACCCATGAGTTCGAGAATGGTGGCCTGCAAATCATGAACGTGCACCGGATCTTCGGTCACGTGAAAGCCAAGTTCGTCGGTCTTGCCCAAGGAGATTCCCGGTTTGGTTCCGCCCCCGGCCATCCACATGGTAAAGGCCTGCGGGTGGTGGTCGCGCCCGCCACTCCGGTTCAAAGCGGCGCTGGCCTCGACCATGGGGGTGCGCCCGAATTCACCCCCCCATACCACCAAAGTGTCCTCCAGCATGCCCAGTCGTTTGAGGTCTTGAACGAGAGCGGCGCTTGCCTGGTCAACGGCTTTTGCCTGCTTCGTGACGTTCCCCGCGACGTTGGAGTGAGCGTCCCATCCACTGTGATAAAGCTGGATAAAGCGGGTTCCCCGTTCCGCGAGGCGGCGGGCAAGCAGGCAATTGCTGGCGAAATCGGATTTCCCTTTTTTGACTCCGTACAGATCAAGGGTCTCTTGGCTTTCCTTGGAAAAATCCATCAATTCGGGAGCCCGGGCCTGCATCCGGTAGGCCATTTCATAGGCTTCGATGCGGGCGTTGATTTCGGGATCCCCCATCTTGCCATGGGTTCCGCGGTTGAGCTTGTTCAGAAGGTCGAGGGTTTGGCGCTGCGCCGTGCGGTCGATTCCCTTGGGGTTGGCGACGTGAAGAATCGGATCAGCCCCTTCCCGGAACGGAACCCCCTGGTGCTCGGAAGGAAGGAATCCGGATCCCCACATGGCGGATCCGCCACTGAGGTTTCCACCACTTCTCATCACCACGAAACCGGGCAGGTCGTCGGCTTCGCTTCCGATCCCGTAGCTTAACCAGGAACCCATGCTTGCCCGACCGGGAATTCCGCTTCCCGTGGTCATGAAGAGCTGAGCGGGAGCATGGTTGAAGTGGTCGGTGTGCATCGATTTGACGATGGTAAGGTCGTCCGCAATCTTGGAGAGAAAGGGGAGTCGATCGGAAAACTCGGCCCCGGACTGTCCGTGCTTGGCGAAGGGAAAGCATGGACCGAGTACGGCGGCATCCGGCTGAATGAAAGCATAGCGTTGGCCCTTGATCACCGAGGGTGGGATAGGCTTACCCTCGATCTCCTTGAGCTTGGGCTTGTCGTCGAAGAGTTCGAGTTGGCTTGGAGCTCCCGCCATGAACAGATAGATCACCCGCTTGGCCTTGACGGGAAAGCGCATGAAATCCGGCTTGCCCGAAGCTCCGAAGGATTCCTTGGCGAGCAGGGATGCGAGGGCGATCTTGCCGACGCCAATTCCACAGTCCTTGAAAAAATGGCGACGGGTACGATGAAGCAATGGATTTAGGTTCATGGTTTGGTGATGGCTTCGTCTAGGTTCATGATGGCCCGAGCGAGGAGAATTTTGCCGGCAAGCTCGGGGTTGGCCTTTTTGTCGTTGGCAATTTCAGTTGGCTTGAGTTCCCCATTTTCCAAGCGTTCGATTTGCTGGTCCAAATAGGATTGGAGCGCCTTGGTTTCCTCCGCGCTCGGGGGACGTGTAAGGAAGCGCCGGAAGAGAGTGAGCACGGGATCTTTCTTTCGCAGGTGAACCTCCGAGCCGGCGGCACGGGCAAGCTCGAGGAACATTTCGTCGTTGAGGAGGGTGAGCGCCTGCAAAGGCGTGTTGCTCCGGTCACGCTTGGCCAGGCAGTTCTCGCCCGAGGTGCCGTCAAAAGTCATGAATCCGGCAAAGGGGGCGGTGCGCTTGATGAAAGTATAAACCGAGCGCCGGTAACGATCCTCTCCTTTGGATGCATTCCAACTCTTGTTGCCGAAGGCATGGGCCAGTACGGTGAGCGGTTGGGGAGGGAAAACTCCGGGCCCGAACATCTTGTCCGACAACTTTCCACTGGCTTTGAGCATGTGGTCACGAATCAATTCACCGGAGAGACGAAAGCGTGGTCCTCGGGCAAGCAGGCGGTTCTGCGGATCTTTGGCAAGTATGGAGGGGGATGCCTTGGAATCCTGACGATAGGTTGAACTGGTAACGATCAAGCGGTGGAGCTTTTTGAGGGACATTCCGTTCTTGCGGAACTCAACGGCCAACCAATCGAGGAGCTCGGGGTGATCGGGGGCGGGCGCCTGGGTGCCGAAGTCACCGTTGGTTCTTATGAGACCATAACCGAAGAAGGAACGCCAAGCCCGGTTGATGGCGACCCGGTCGCCAAGCGGGTTGTCCGTGCCGACCAACCAACGGGCGAATTCCAGTCGGTCGGCGGGTTCTTTTTTATTCTGCAATTCAAAGATTTCCGGAATACCTGCCGGTACTTCATGCTTGGGACTTGTGTATTCACCGCGGTGACGCAAAAGGGTAGGGCGTGGGTTGTCTTTGGGACGCTCGAGCATGACCAGGGTATGATTGGGGCGGGGCATGCGGTTACGC
>JAYOII010000046.1:0-13245 GCA_038118685.1 Opitutia bacterium | reverse complement strand
CGTCCAAAACATAAACTTCCCCATGCTGAAAGGGGCTCATGGTTCCCGGATCGACGTTCAGGTAAGGGTCGAACTTTTGAATTCGGGTGGTCAGACGCCTCTGCTCAAGCAACGCGCCGAGCGATGCCGCCGTTAGACCTTTTCCCAAGGATGAAACCACCCCCCCCGTAATAAAAATGTACTTCATTGTGATTTTCCCCTCATACCTATCAAATGACATGGCGGCATTGATTGGTGCAACAACCTTTTGCGCACAAGCCGTAATTTATTGTTAAATTGATAGGGATCGTTTTAATTTCAATTTTAACAACAAATTCCGTTTGAGATTAATTAACATTCATTAATCCGATGCATACATCTTATATTATCTACTTAAGTTTCCTTTTGGCTAGTGATTTGCCAGTTAACGTGGAATGATATAAGGTATTACCCTTTAACCATTTCATCACGATGTCTTCTCTTTTTAAGAAATACCTCATGGCCCTTACAGGTATAGTTTTGATCGGGTTTGTATTCGTGCACATGCTCGGCAACCTCCAGATCCTTCTTGGGCAGGAATCGATAAATGCCTACGCTCATGCTCTCCAAAGTCTTCCTTTGCCCATTCTCTGGGGTTCCCGGGTTTTTCTTTTTGTTTGCGTCTTTTTGCACGCTTTAACTGCTTATCTACTCATTAAAGAGAATCGTGCGGCTCGTCCTGTACCCAACGAGGTTGAAAAAACCAAGAGGGCAGGTTGGTCGTCCTTGAGAATGGGGCTTACTGGCTCGATCATCTTGGCTTTCGTAGTCTTCCACTTGCTTCATTTCACAACTCGACAAATTTTTCCCGAATATGGTGAGCTTGAAACTGTAAAAGGGTCGCCCGACGGGGAAATGATTCACGATGTTTATTCAATGGTCATTGCCGGATTTAGCATTGATTGGATCTCAATTTCATATGTGTTGTGTATGTTTTTACTTTGCCGACACTTAGCACACGGAGTATACAGTTCTTTTCAATCCCTGGGACTTCGATCCGAAACATGGGGAAAGAAACTCGACTTCGCATCGAAAGCTTATGCCTGGATGATCTTCGTTGGTTTTTCGGTTGTTCCCTTGAGCGTCTTGGCCGACAAGTATGGTTTGATATCTCTGTATAACCACGATAGCCTGAGCATCTCTGATCTTCTCAAACCATAGTCACTCTACTCCAGCGTCATGATATTGGAATCCAAAATACCCGACGGTCCCATTGCAGAAAAATGGGACAACCATAGGTTTTCATCAAAACTCGTTAATCCTGCAAACAAGCGCAAGTACAGGATCATCGTAGTCGGTTCGGGTTTGGCCGGTGGTGCTGCTGCGGCAACCTTGGGCGAACTCGGTTACAACGTGGATTGTTTTTGCTACCAAGATACCCCTAGACGCGCTCATTCAATTGCCGCCCAAGGTGGCATCAACGCAGCCAAGAATTACCAAAACGACGGAGACAGCATTCATCGGCTTTTTTACGATACAGTCAAAGGTGGAGATTTCCGTTCTCGCGAAGCAAACGTCCACCGCCTCGCGCAAATCAGCGTGAATATCATTGACCAATGTGTTGCCCAAGGTGTCCCTTTTGCACGCGAGTATGGAGGTTTGCTGGCTAATCGTTCCTTCGGCGGAGCTCAAGTTAGTCGCACTTTCTATGCCCGGGGGCAGACGGGACAACAGCTTTTGCTTGGTGCTTACAGTGCCTTGAGCAGGCAGATCGCCGCCGGGCAAGTTTCCATGCATACTAGGCATGAAATGCTCGACATGGTTGTCGTTGAAGGTCACGCCAAAGGAATCATTACCAGAAATCTAGCCAACGGTGAGACTAAGGCGTGGACTGCCGACGCCGTTCTTCTTTGCACCGGCGGCTACGGCAACGTCTATTACCTTTCCACAAATGCGGTTGGGTGCAACGTAACAGCTGCGTTCCGCGCCTACCGTCATGGCGCTGGATTTGCCAACCCGTGCTATACCCAAATTCATCCTACCTGCATTCCGGTCTCCGGTGATCATCAGTCCAAGCTTACCTTGATGTCGGAATCTCTTCGTAACGACGGTCGTGTTTGGGTTCCCAAGGACATCGCAGATTGCTCCAAATTCCCCAATGACATTCCAGAGAGTAACAGGGACTATTATCTTGAGCGCAAGTATCCGAGCTTCGGAAATTTAGCCCCTAGGGACATTTCGAGCCGTTCTGCCAAGGAAGCTTGTGACGATGGACGAGGAGTCGGACCCGGTGGGCGTGGCGTCTACTTGGATTTTTCCGATGCCATTTCCAGGCTTGGCGAATCCACGATTCGAGAGCGTTACGGAAACCTTTTCCAAATGTATGAACGCATTACCGGGGAAAATGCTTACAAGAGGCCCATGCGGATTTACCCTGCCATTCACTACACCATGGGAGGGTTGTGGGTTGATTACAACCTGATGACAACGGTTCCCGGTTGTTTTGCATTGGGTGAAGCCAATTTTTCCGATCATGGAGCTAACCGACTTGGCGCCAGTGCTCTGATGCAAGGGCTCAGCGATGGTTATTTTGTCATTCCATACACTATTGGAGATTATCTCGCGAACACGGGTGCTGGTGCCATAAGTCCCGATTCACCTGAGGTCAAGCAAGCTCTTGAAAAAGTGCGGTGTCGCGTGGATCAATTAACTTCCACGAATGGCAAACGATCTTCCCGATCCTATCATAAGGAACTTGGTCAAATCATGTGGGAATTCGCTGGCATGGCACGCAATGAAAAGGGACTGAAAAAAGCTATTGGCGACATTCAGGACTTACGCGATGATTTTCTCAAGAATGTTCTTGTTTCTGGTTCAAATGAGACTTTGAACGCCGAACTCGAACGGGCTGGAAGGGTACGGGACTTTCTTGAATTCGGAGAACTCCTATGTCTTGATGCTCTCGAAAGAAGGGAATCTTGCGGTGGGCATTTTCGGGAGGAATATCAAACTGCCGACGGTGAGGCCACTCGCGATGACGAAAACTTTGCTCATGCCGCTGTTTGGGAATACAAAGGCGAGGGCAAGGCACCTAAACGCCATACGGAAGAATTGAGTTTCGATAACGTTAAGCTTGCGGTACGGAGCTACAAATAAATACCCAGTATGAATCTTACCCTCAAAGTTTGGCGGCAAAGTGGCCCTGATGACAATGGTCGTTTTGAGACTCATGAAATAAAAGAAGTTTCCGAAGACTCCTCTTTTCTTGAGATGATGGATCAGCTCAATGAATTGCTTCTGTCCAAAGGTATCGAGCCGGTTGCCTTCGACCATGATTGTAGGGAAGGAATTTGCGGCATGTGCTCGCTCAACATCAATGGGTTTGCTCATGGGCCCGAAGATTCAACCACTACTTGCCAGCTTCACATGAGGAAGTTTGAGGAAGGTGACGTTATTACGATCGAGCCTTTCAGGGCTCGGGCTTTTCCGGTTGTCCGTGATTTGGTCGTAGACCGCTCCTCTTTTGATAAGATTATTCAGGCCGGTGGTTTTATTTCGGCCCGCACTGGCAGTGCTCCCGACGGAAATGCCCTTCCCATACCCAAAGAAGATTCCGATCAAGCCATGGATGCGGCCGCTTGCATTGGGTGTGGTGCTTGCGTGGCTTCCTGCAAGAACGCATCCGCCATGCTTTTTACTGCAGCCAAGGCTGGCCATTTGAACATGTTGCCTCAAGGGCAGGCGGAAAAAGACAAGCGCGCCCTCGACATGGTTTCGGCAATGGACGAAGCGGGTTTTGGAAACTGCAGAAATTACGGGGAATGCTCGGCCGCCTGCCCCAAGGACATTTCCCTGGACTTCATTGCCAAGCTCAACCGAGATCACGCCAAGGCCAAATTGAAGAAATTCTTCTCTTGAGGTATTGACCCTCACCTTGCAAATAAGGTTGCGGGAGGTGGTTTCCTTTGGAAGATATTATTCTTATGGCAGACAACGACAAGCATGTTAGTTGGGGAGGGAGGTTCTCTCACAAACCCGATGACTTAATGCAGGTTTTCGGTGAGTCCATATCCTTTGACCAAAGATTGGCTCCTTACGATTTGCAGGGTAGCCTCGGGCATGCTTCCATGCTTGCCCACGTTGGCTTGCTTGACGGCAATGAATTCAAGGAGATCAAGAAAGGCATAGAAGAATTGTCCGAGGAGATTCTTCACGATGACTTTCCTTGGAAGCTTGAGTTGGAAGACGTTCACATGAACTTGGAGCAGGCCTTGAGAAAAAAGACCGAGGCCGCCGACAAGCTTCATGCCGGCCGAAGCAGGAACGATCAGGTTGCGACCGATATGCGCCTGTTTTTCAAGGACGCATGTCATCAAATCAAAACGGCCTTGGAAGGGGCCATGAGGGCGACCTTGGACTTGGCCGAACGCTACGCTCTCTTGCCGATTCCCGGTTACACTCATCTTCAACGGGCTCAGCCCGTAACCGTCGGGCATCATCTCCTCGCTCACCTCGAGGCCTTGGGCAGGGACTATGAAAGGTTTTCAACCGTAGCGGATCACGCGAACGTGTGCCCCCTCGGATCCGGAGCGATTGCTGGATCGACTCTTCCTCTTGACCGTGGCTTTGCCGCCAAAGCGCTTGGGTTTGTCGACGAAACAGGAGAGCCCAGGCTGACCCCCAATGGCATGGACGCGGTAGCCGACCGGGACGTATTCGTGGAGTTTGCCAGCGCTTGCGCCGGATGCGCCCTCCATCTTTCCAGGCTTGCCGAGGATTTTATCCTTTGGAATTCTTCGGAGTTCGGTTTTGTCGAGTTGCCTGATTCATTTACCACGGGCTCATCACTCATGCCCCAGAAAAAGAACCCCGATTCTTTCGAGCTGATCCGGGGCAAGACGGGTCGGCTCATCGGCAACCTGCAAAACCTTCTCGTTACGATCAAGGGCCTTCCCTTGACCTACAATCGGGATCTGCAGGAAGACAAGCCGCCCGTATTCGATTCGTTTGATCAGCTCTGCCTTTGCCTCGCGGTCGTGGCCGGCGTGTTGCGCGAATCTTCTTTCCATGAAGAGGTTTGTCGCAAAGCTGCATCGGATCCTTTGTTGTTGGCAACGGACTTGGCCGATTATTTGGTTCAAAAGGGAGTTCCCTTCAGAAAAGCCCATCACGTGGTGGGCGAACTGGTTGGGCTCTCCGAGTCGCAAAACCACACTCTTACCGAACTGACGGACGAGCAAGTTCAGGCAACTTGTCCTCAAATCGGCTCCGATTGGCGCGAGGTTTTTGACCTCGAGCGGGCATTCCGAAAAAGGGAAAAACCGGGAATGCCCGGGCCTGAACAAATCAAGGGGCGAATCGAATACTGGCGGTCCCTCCTTGACTGAGTTATCTGCCCTTCCCGTGTCCGCTCTCCGCGCCCCTTTTCTTTTTCTCTGCTTGTGGTCGTTTCTGTCCTTGGAAGCCCGGGTGTGGACTACGACAAGCGGAGCCAAGTCGGATGGTGAACTTTTCGAAGTCGTGGGCGATCGGATCGGATTGAGAATACGCGGCCGGGACTACCATTTTTCCCTTTCCCGTTTTAGCTCAGCCGACCAAGCCTACGTCAAGCAATGGATGAGAGTGCCCAGATGCGCGGCTTGTTCGGGAACCCTTGGCACACGTACGACCAAGGCGGGAAAAGCGAGTTATCATACGGCATGTTTCCGGTGCATGGTCTGCAGGAAGAATTTTGGTCCCGGGAACCGATTCCGAAAAGACGGGTGGGGAGGAATGGTTCACGTCGAGCATTTTTCCCAGACCGGACTGTGCGGAACCTGCTCGCGAATTTTTCCCAAGCGAAATGCCTTGAAGGAACAATTCTTTGCGGATGGACGGATGACTTGCGGGCCTTGCTTAAAGGACGGAATTTTCAAACTGGACTTGCTCAAGGAAGTCGACGATCGAGTTTGGAAATCTCTTTTGCAAGTGGGTTTTGCCAAATCCAAGGGAAAGATCATTCTTGAATTAGTCGACCAAAAGACCTTGTTGCGGGAAGCGGCCAAAATCAACGCCAGCGGCAACTTGAGGGGCTTGACCTTGACCAAGTACCGCATTGTCAAGGGCGGCAAAAACCCGGGCACGACTTTCGATCACCGAATTTACGTTCTCTACGGCCTTCCCTACGTGGAATGTATTTCCGTCCTTGCCCATGAGCACGTTCACGTCTGGCTGAACGAACGTTTTATCGACGCCTCTCCCCCCGTGATCGAGGGGTTTTGCAACTTGGCTTCTCTGACCGTCTTGCAAAAGGAAAAAAGCAAGCTTTCGTCTATTCTTCTCGAGAACATGAACAACAGCACGAGCCCCGTGTATGGCGCGGGCTACCGAAAGATGAGACAGCGGTTGGGCCAAATCGGCTGGCCTGCTTTGATTTCCGAAATGAAAAGAAAATCCACCCCCCCCGGTTAAAAGAAACATCATGAAAATTGACGCTCATCATCACTTTTGGAACTACGATCCGATCCGGTATTCCTGGATGAACGACCGTATGGATATCTTGAAAAGGGATTACCAACCGTCCGACCTTCAGGCCGAAATAGAACGGACCGGTATAGACGGGGTCGTTTCGGTTCAAGCCGATCAATCGATGCTCGAAACGGATGAACTTCTCGAGCATGCGGCCCAACGTGATTTCATCAAAGGGGTGGTCGGCTGGTTCCCCTTGGCCGATCCGGCGGTCGAAGAAACACTGTCCGAGTATGCGCAAAACCCATGGCTCAAGGGGGTGCGGCACGTGGTTCAGGACGAGTCGGATGACCGTTTCATATTGGGTGAGGCCTTCAACGAGGGTATTCGAAAGCTCGAGCAGTTCGACCTGGTTTACGACATCCTGATCTATGAGCGGCAACTTTCGGCGTCGATCGAATTCGTCGATCTTCATCCGAATTTGTCTTTGGTTCTCGACCATGTCGCCAAGCCGAGGATAGGCGACGGCCTCATGGAGCCATGGAAAGACCAGATGTTCGAAATGGCCCGTCGGGAAAACGTCAGCTGCAAGCTTTCGGGCATGGCGACCGAGGCAAACTGGACGGAGTGGACTTTCGATACGTTGCTGCCCTACATGGACGTTGCCTTGGAGGCCTTTGGCCCCGACCGGCTGATGTTCGGTTCCGATTGGCCGGTCGCCCGCTTGGCAGTTGATTACGAGCCCTGGGTCGAACTCTGCCGGAAGTTCATATCGACCTTGTCGGAGGACGAGCGCGAGGCAATCGAGGGGGGCAATGCGATCCGGGAGTACCGGTTGGACTGACGGGCCGGATGGCTGACTTCTACCTTTGGTAAATGGGAAGGTAGTGATACTTGACCGCCAAGGCGAGAACGGCCATGGTTGTGGAGTATATCTCCCCCGTGCTTCCCTCCGATCCGGAGCCTTGCCACGAACCGTTTTCCCTTTGCAGCTTCTTGAGGATTTCCTCGACTTTTTCGCGAGCCTCCTTGGCATGGTCGCCTCCTCTTTGGTACATGGCTTGGGAATAATAGTAGGTGCCGTAGTAGAAGAACTTCCTGCTGGTATTGGGTTCGTTTTCAAGCAGCCAGTCGGCGGCTCCCTTGACGAAGGGGGATTCGTATTCTCCGCAAACCTGCATGGCGAGCAATCCGGCGGCCGTGGTGGTGTATTCGGGGTGCCCGCCCGGTTGGTAGGCAAACCCGGATTTTTTGTTCACTGGCTCGCCCTTTGAATCAAGGCTCGACCAATAGGAACGTTCCAGGTATCCAATGGCGTCTTCAATGGCGGCGGATGGAACGCTCAGACCGGCATTCTTGGCCGAGCGCAAAGACATCAGCTGCCAAATTGTTGCGGAAAGATCGGCGTCTCGGGAATCCGGGGAATAACGCCATCCACCTTGATGAGAAGGACTTTTGGGAACCTTTTGCGAACGCAAAATCAAATCGATCGCCTTCTGAGTTCTTTTGCGGATTTTCTGATCCTGTTCTTCGTCCAGACCCATGCCAAGCATTTCGGAAAGCGTGAGTGTGGTGATTCCATGTCCGTACATCCGGCTCCCGTCTTTTGATCCGTAGTATCCGGTCTCGCTCTGCCTGTCTTCCTGCAGAACGAAGTCAAGAGCCCGTTGCATGGCTTCGCCTTCGTCATTGGGGTTGACGGGTTGGTGGCCTACGGCAGCCATCGCCATGAGGGCAAGGGAGGTCATGGTGGTATGGTTTCCACGATCATAGATCGAACCGTCCTTCTTTTGCTTGCTGATGATGAAGCCAATCGCTTTGTCAATGCGCTTGTCCACTTCGTCCTTTTGGAAGGGATTCCCGGTTTGACCGGCTGATTCGTCATTCCGGGCGTTCAGGAACGTTAACAGTGATAGAAAAAGAAAAATGAGTAATGCGAACGATTTCATTCTTTGAAAAATCTATTTTTTCTTGCGTGATTTCTCGGCCATGGCCCGGAAATAGGCTTCCACGCGGTTTCGGTATTCACCGGAAACCGCTTCCCGGCGTCCGTCCATCAGGTCCTTGGCCAATTTTGGCGGCAGGCGGCTCCATTCGAGTTTTGAATTGTTTTCCAAATCGGTGATGGGCAATTCCAAAAAATCCGTGATCGGGGCGGAGTCGACAGCGGCCCCTTCGCCCGAATTCGGCTGAAAACCCTGAGTCATTGCATTCTGGCTTTGCATTCTGGATTGAGCCATGGAACTTGCCTGAGCCATGGTTGCCTGAGCCAAGGCTTGAGCTGCTTCGGCCAAGGCCTGGGCTTGGGCTGCCTGAGAGCTTGGGCCGGACTCTTGTTGGCTGGGCTGCCCTTGGCCCGCCTGTCCTTGACCAGGAGGTCCTTCCCCGGGTTGTCCTTCGCCCGGTCGTCCCTGCTGGGCTGCCTGAGCCGCTTCGGAAAGGGGGGAGTCCGAAAGGTTGCCCCCTTCGGAAGGAGCCGTCTCTTGACCGAACGGATTGGACTCCGCGTTCAGCGCTTGATCGAGGGAGTCGAGCGTTTGAGCCAGCGCTTGGGCGGTTTCCGGATTGGTAAGGGGGGCCTCACCGGAAGAAGGAGAGGGCGAACCTTGTCCGGAAGGTGGAGTTTCACCGGATTCAGAGGACTGTCCTTCGCTCGGTTGTCCTTGACCTTCACTCGGCTCTCCTTGTCCGGATTCGGACAGTCCTTCGCTCGGTTGTCCTTCCCCGCTTTGTTCGCCAAACGAGTCCAAGGCTTCAGCCTGTTCTCCAATGGCTTGCTCGGCGGAGGCCAAGGCTTCCCCGAAACCACTATCCTCCGATTCCGAACCTTCGGGTGAGTTCTCGGATCCGCTGTCGGCAAAGGCAGGTTCGGATGGGAACGATTCGGAAAAGGCTTCAGCCACCTCGGCGAGTTCAGCGGCTTGTTGGGCCGTCTGTTCTCCTGCCTGAGCCTGCTGACTTGCTTCCTTTGCTTGTTGACCAGCTTCTTGAGCCTGTTGCTGAGCTTGCTGAGCCTGTTGCTGGGCCTGTTGAGCTTGTTGCTGAGCTTGTTGTGCCTGCTGCTGAGCCTGCTGAGCTTGCTGACCCGCTTCCTGGGCAGCTTCCTGAGCTTGTGCATTTTCAGGTTGCGATGCTGCTTGTTGCTGAGCCTGCTGAGACTGCTGCTGGGCCTGTTGAGCTTGTTGCTGAGCTTGCTGAGCTTGTTGCTGAGCTTGTTGAGCCTGTTGCAGGGCCTGTTGTGCTTCTTGCTGGGCTTGTTGTGCTTGTTCTTGAGCTTGTTGGGCCTGTTGCTGAGCTTGTTCGGCGGCTTCGGAAAATTCTTCGGCCGCAGATTGGGTTTCCTGAGCGAATTGCTCGGCGGCGTTTCCAAGTTCCTGAAAGTCAGGCTGACTTTCGGCAGATTGCTGAGCCTCCTTTCCCGCTTCCTCAAGGGATTGCTGCGCGTCCTGAGCTTGTTGGTTTTGCTTTGCCGCCTGTTGGGCTTGTTGACTTTGGGCGATGTCTTGGCTTTCTTGGGCCAATTCGTTGAGTTGTTGAGCGAGCTGTTCGTTTTGTAATTGCTGTCCTGCTTGAGCCACCTCCTCTTGTGCGGCTTGTTCGGTGTTTTCGGCAATTTCGGAAAGGGCTTCGGAGGCTTGTTCGTTGCCCAACCGTTCCTCGTGACGGGCGGCGCGTTCAATGTCTTGGGCAGCTTCGAAAACATTTTCACCAACCTCTTGTTGTTGCTCTTGGGCCTGAGAAAGCGCTTCGCTGTCAGGGGATACATTTTCGCCGAGAGCATCAATTTGCTCGGCGAGTCCCTGAGCTTGTTGGGCTAATTCAGCGGCTTTTTCCGAAGCTTTCTGGGCCTCTTGTCGGGCACGCTCGGCATTTCTTTTGGAAGATGCGAATTGGGACGGTTTTGTTTCCGCTCTCTCTTGGGCGAATTCTGCATTTTGCTGTGCTTCTTCCGCTTGTTCTTGGGCTTGTTGTGCGGATTCACTTGCCTTTTCCGACTGTTGTGAAAGCTCATTGGCCTGTTGTTGGGCTTCGTCCGCAGCCTGCTTTGCCAAGTTCGCTTCCTGTTGGGCCTCCTTGGCTGCTTGGCTTGCTTGCCGGGCATCGTTTTGAGCAGTTTGGTTTTCGGGCTCTTGCGAAGCTCGCTGTTCGGCCTGTTCGGCCTGTTGTTCGGCAAAAGCCGCTTCCTGCGCCGATTGGACAGCCTGCTGGGTGGCTTGTTCCGCTTCTTGGCTTGCTTGTTCGGCCTTCGCTTCGGCGATCTTCGCCAATTCCTCCGCCTGTTGCGCCTGCTGCCGCGCTTCTTGCGCGGCCGTCTCGGCTTGCTCAGCCTGCGCTCTCGCCGCTTCGGGGGTCAGCTTGGAAACATTCTCGGCCGATTGGGCGGCTTCGGCCAAATTGGCCGCTTCCTCGAGAAGAGGCTCGACAAGATCCTGTGCGGTTTGGGCCAGTTCGGCGATGGCTTCTTCAGGCTTTGCTCCTTCCTTCGCTTCTTCGGCAATATCGAGCAGCTCTTCCCTGGATTCGGTAAGTTCCTCGAAGGATTCACCCGCGCTTGCCTGCTGGGCCAATTGGGAAGCCTGCCGGACCTCGCGATCGGCCAATCTCCTTATTTCCAAAGCCAATTTGTCCAATTCTTTGGCTAGTTTCTTTTTCTCGTTCACCACCTCCTTGTCAGCGTTTTCCAGGTTCTCGGCAATAGCCTCTTCTTCTTCGGTTGCTTCCTCCAACGCTTGCCGTGCTTCCTCGACCGTATCCTCCGCGATCTCCGAAAGTTCCTGTTGCATGGGTTTGTTCTCGGTCAGTTCCTTTTCGAGTTCTTCGAGAAGTTCTTCCGCCGAAAGCTTGGCCAATTCCGCCAAGCGTTCGGCTTGGTCAAATTGTTCGTCCACTTGCTCCTTGATGCCCAGGTCCTTTTCGACCTGCCGCAGATCTTCCCTCGACTCGGCTACTTCTACCCCCTCCTGCACCCGCTCGAAATGATCGGCAATGGCTTCGAGCGCCTCGGCCAATTGGCCTTGCTTTTCGGATGCCTTTTGAAGGTTTTCGTTCTGCGAACCTCGGTCGCTTGCCTGAAGGGCTTGGGCAATTGCGTTGGCGGCTGAGTTTTGCCTGTCTTGCACGAGGGCGGCGGCATCGTCGGCATCCCGGGCGATTTCTCTTCCTTCCTTGTCCAAAACGTTTTGCACGTTCGCCTCCTGCCGGAGCGCGGCGTTGAATAGAGTGATTTCATTCCCAAGGAGCCGCTGTTCTCTTTGCAATTCGGCCGTTTCCTGACGAACCTTCACAGGTTGGTCTTCCGGTTTGCCGGCAATGGTTTCCGATCGAGCTTTTGCTTGGCGGGCCTTCTTTGCAAGTTGCCGGGCCAGTTCGGGCAAACTGGGAGCGAGTTGATTCAGCCTTTCACGGGCCTTCTTGACTGCAGGGGACAAAAGCGTGATGACCCTGCGCAAATCCGCTTGCACGGACTCGACCTCCTTGGCCACCGATTGAGGAGCCCGGTCCAGATCTTCGAT
Source organism: Opitutia bacterium (assembly GCA_038118685.1). Lineage (GTDB taxonomy): Bacteria > Verrucomicrobiota > Verrucomicrobiia > Opitutales > Seribacteraceae > Seribacter. The sequence goes on along the minus strand of JAYOII010000046.1, from coordinate 1,327 downwards.
GCGCCTGGTCATTTCTTCGTCAATGGCCTTTGCGTAAGCTTGTTTGTTGAGATCTCGCAGAATTTTCGCCGCCTCGCTCCGCGCCTCTTGGGTTCCGTCAAGCTGATGGTATGGTATTCCTGCGATCCGACCGGACAGGATGCGCCATGGGGCGGCGGCGGCCCCCCAATGGATGGCTCTTTCGGCCCGGTTGTCTGACTTGAGCATTTCCCATTTTTCCTTGTTTGCGAAGGTCGTTGCCAGACCGAGAGATTCCACGGCTTCGTGGTAGGTTTCCAAAAGCCTGAAAATGTCTTTGAGTTCTCTGAACTTTTCCCCCATGGGAACAGCTTGAATGGTTTGGGCAACTTGAGTGTCGAGACTCTTAATGTCGTAGCCAAAATCTTTTGCGATTTTACTTACAAAGTCACGATGCTCGACTGTTTGGCAGCTCTCGCGCCAGTCGCGGAGATAGGTTTCGAAACTCCGTTTTTCTTTACCTTTCTTTTCGTTCAAGGCAAGACAGGCGGCCCAACCGGATGGGTTTTTTTCAAACAAGGGCAGGATGCGGACTGCGACCATGAGGTTGCGGTCGCGCATCTTGGCATCCTTTGTCAAAAGATCTTTTTCTTTGGCGTACCAGTCCGCCAGGCTTAGCCCATCGGGCCAGGGTTGCCGGTCGATTCTTTCTTGCGCGTATTCGTCGAAGGCTTTGGCAAACGATTTCCAATTGGGATAGGGCGGGTTCGTCTTCCATTCTTCGCTCAGTTTCCGGAGGGCAAACAAGGAGGCGGTCTCGCAAAGCGATTCCTCGAACCAGTGGTTGCTCTGGTCACCCTCCCGGAATCCGCAAAGAATATGGCCGATCTCATGGGAGAATTGAAAGGCGTACTGAGCCCAGTATCTGTCGCCCGTATTTAGGTTCACCAAATACTCTCCCAAATCTCCCCTGCGGAAGAGTACGATCGGGCCGTCGGTTGAACGTCCGACGTTGATGGGGGCCCAGTCGTACTTTTCGGCGAAAGGAAAGAGTTGCCGCGCGGTCGATTGAAGGACCGCCAATACGTCGGCTTGATTTCCCGAACCCCAGTCCTTGTGGACAAGCCGGATCTCCGGGATTTTGTCTTTCTCCCCTTTGGTCATGGGACCGGTTTGGGTTTGTGAACCGAACTGCTCAACCAGGCGACGCAAAGCTCTGGCCGTCTGGCCCAAATCCTTTACGAAGGGAGCGTCCGAGTCTTTTCTGGATTCTTCCAAACGGGCCCGGCCCTGAATATTCGAAACGAGAGCAGCCCCGTGAATTTTGCTCAACAAATCCCGCTCGACCCATTTCCCTTTGGCGGCAGGC
>JAYOII010000045.1:0-13518 GCA_038118685.1 Opitutia bacterium | reverse complement strand
TCGGGGGAGTCGTCTACTCCCTCAAAGAGGCGGGGGCCATGTGGATTCTCAACCTTTGCGCCACCCTCACCCTGTTCGAAATCTATACCATCCTCGGCAGACTTGGATACGCCGCCAACCGGGTGTCCGGTTTGGTAACGGGGGGATGCATGATACCCGTTTCCTTTTATTTCGAGGGCTCGGGCATGGACGTATTGGCCGTCGGGGCCCTTCTTGGCTCCTCGGCTTGCGTCCTTTTCCCCCAGGCTCAGCGGGGCATGTACATCAAGCGCCTGTTGCCCACTTTCTTTGGCCTTCTCTTCGTGACCTTTTTACTTTCTTACTTCGTGAGAATCATCCAATTTGCGGACGTCCCGAGTGAAAACGGCACCCTTGGCTTCGGCTTGTTCTTTTGCCTTTGGGTGGTCATCGTCGCGAAGTTCAGCGATATTGGAGCCTTGCTCGTAGGCAAGGCCATCGGGCGCACCAAAATGGCCCCGTCCATCAGCCCGGGCAAAACAGTCGAGGGACTGATCGGAGGGTTCGGCGCTTCGGCGGGAATCGGAGCTCTCATCCCATGGCTCGTCACTGTACAATTTCCAGGAGTCGTCTCATGCGGCGAGTGGATATTCTCTCCTACGCAAGGGGCGATTTGGGGAAGCTTGATCGCTCTGAGCGCAGTCATAGGCGACTTGATTGCCTCCGTTCTGAAGCGATTGGCGGGAATGAAGGATTCCGGTGGAACCATCCCCGGAATCGGAGGTTTGCTCGACCTGACCGACAGCCTGATCCTGGCCGCGCCAACCGGTTACTTCGTCTTGCTGCTCATCAAATCGTGAGCCAACCCAAGAAGTTCGTCCTTTTGGGCGCAACCGGATCGATCGGCGAAAACACGCTCCGCGTGCTTCGGAAACACTCCGACAAGCTCGAGCTTGTCGGAATATCCGCAAGACAACAAGCGGACAAGCTCGCTGAAATCGCTCGTGAATTTTCAGTGCCCTACGCTTGCCTCGAGCACCCACCCGAGTCCGGCGTTTCCTTTCCCGACAAAACCGAACTCCTGCTTGGGCGGGAAGGAATCGAATCCTTGGCTGCCCTTCCCGATGCGGACACCGCAGTCGTGGCAGTCGTTGGGGCCGCGGGTCTGCTCCCCACCCTTTCCGCCGTAAAAGCGGGCAAGAACATCGTTCTGGCAAACAAGGAGGCCCTCGTTGTCGGAGGTGAGATGGTCATGCGGGAAGCGAACCGGCACGGAGCAACGATCATTCCCGCGGACAGCGAACACAACGCCGTCTTCCAATGCATCCAGGGGCAATCGAAAAACTCTCTTGATTCCATTGTTCTCACCGCTTCAGGCGGACCTTTCCGCGACCTACCGATCGAGGAGTTCAAAAACGTAACCCTCGAGCAAGCTCTCAATCACCCGAATTGGTCGATGGGGAAGAAAATTACAATCGATTCGGCCACCATGGCAAACAAAGGACTCGAACTGATCGAGGCCCGTTGGCTGTTCGACCTTCCTCCCGAAAAGTTGGAAGTTGCCATCCATCCCCCCAGCCTTGTTCATGCGATTGTCCGGTTTGTCGACGGTTGTTGTCTCGCTCAACTGTCCCCTCCATCCATGACCTTTGCCTTGCAAAATGCCTTGCTTCATCCCGAACGGGCTCCGGGAGTCGAATCATCTCTGGATTTCTCTCAACCGCTCGACCTGTCCTTTTCCCCTCCTTGCTACGATAAGTTCCCCTGCCTCAGGCTTGCCCGGAATGCCTTGGCTCATGGTGGGACCGCCCCCCTTGTTTTCAATGCGGCCAACGAAATTGCCGTCGAGGCGTTTTTGCGGAATCGAATTGGCTTTCTGCAAATATCCGATATTGTCGACCATTCCTTGAGCACAAGCAGCAACAACCAAATGCACTCCATCGCCGAACTACTTGATTTGGACAGTCAAGTACGCCAATTGGCCTCTGCTCGTGTCGAACAATTGGCCTAGGTCGGAAATCAGTCATGTCTCTTCTTTACGACGCATCCTTTATTTTCGTGGCTCTTTTCGCCCTGGGTTTCACGATCTTCATTCATGAACTGGGCCATTTTCTGGCCGCCCGCAAACGGGGACTGGTCATCAAGCGGTTTTCGATCGGTTTTGGTCCGAAAATTTTCGGTTGGACGAGAAACGGCGTGGAGTATCGCCTGTCCGCGATACCCTTTGGCGGGTACGTCGCCCTCCCTCAGTTGGTGGACATGGGGCGATTGGAGGGGGCCGAAGGCGAAAAACCGGAAACGGACAAACCTCTTGCCGACAAGGACGAATCGGAGGAGGAAAACGCGGAGAACGAGAAAAACTCAGGGGAAGAAACTCTTCCCAAGATTACCTACACGGACAAAATGATCGTTTCGGTCATGGGAGCCGTTTTCAACGTGCTTCTCGCCCTTGTCCTTTCATGTATCCTCGGAATCTTCGGATACGACGTCGCCGATTCCCAATTGACGACCAAGATCGGCTTCGTTCCGGACACCATCGAGCGTTGGAACCCGCATGTCGAGAAGGGCGAGCAAATCGCCGCCCCCGCCAAAAAGGCCGGGCTTTTGGCGGGTGACCGGATCAAATCCGTCGACGGAGTCGAAGTGGAAGACTTCATGCAAATTCAAAGCCTCATCGTTACCGGCAAGGGCATGACTGAGGAAGGCAAAAGGCTTGTTACCTTGGCCATTGAACGAAATGGAGAGGAGAAAATCATCGAAGTCCAACCCGTAGTTACGGGAAGTGAGGAATACCGTATCATTGGGATCGAACCGGAAGGAAACTTCACCATCGACGTTCTGTCCGAAGATATGCCCGCGGTCAAGGCGGGGTTGGAAGTCGGCGATCAACCCGTCTCCATTGATGGAGCAAAAATCCACTGCTTCTCACAGCTTCAGGATTACCTGCGAAAAACCGATGACAATCAATCAGTCTCTTTGACCGTTCTCAAGGGAGGGAAAGAAGGCGCCGAGCGGACCTATTCGCTCGTACCCGTCGAAAAAGAAATCGAAATCGGCGGGGTCCCCACACCTCTCAAACTCATTGGTTTCAGGCCCAAGGCGAACATCATCACGACCTACCCCAATCCTCTCGTCCTGATTTCTCACAGGGTGAAAGACATGTATCACACCCTATCCGGGCTCCTCAGTCCAAAATCCGACGTCAAACTGCGCAACATGAGCGGCCCCGTGGGAATCGTCAACCACTTGAGCATCTTCGCCAGGATAGGATTCAAAAAACTCCTTTGGTTCGTCGTCTTCATCAACGTCAACTTGGCGATCCTCAACCTGCTCCCCATTCCCGTTCTCGATGGTGGACACATGCTCTTCGCCACGATCGAGAAGCTTCGCGGCAAACCTCTCCCCTTGGCCTTTCTCGAACGCACTCAGGTTGCGTTTGTCGTTCTCCTCTTCTCCTTCATGCTATACGTCACTTTCTTCGACGTTCAGCGACTCTTCCCCTAGTTTGCCATGGGTTCGGCGGCGTCCTCTTATTGCGCCTCGCGATTTCACCCCATCCGGCGAAAAACGCGAGTTGTCCCGATAGGAAACGTTCCTACCGGAGGGTCCTATCCGGTACGGGTGCAATCAATGACCACGACCGATACGCTCGACGCTCGGGCAACCGCCCGTCAAACGATTGAACTCGCCGAAGCGGGATGCGAGATCGTACGCATAACCGCGCCAAGCGTCCGGGCGGCCGAGGCCCTCGCTCCGATCGCTCGGGAAGTGCGGGAATCAGGCTTCGACCTTCCCTTGGTTGCGGATATTCACTTTCTTCCCCAAGCCGCCCTGGAAGCAGTGAAACACGTCGACAAAGTCCGGATCAACCCGGGCAACTATGCCGACCGAAAGAAATTCCAGGTCCGCGAATACAGCGACTCCCAATACGGAGAGGAACTGGAACGCCTGCACGATTCCTTTTCCCCGCTTGTTCTGCGTTGCAAGGAACTCGGTCGTTCCATGCGGATTGGAACGAATCATGGCTCACTCTCCGACCGAATCATGAACCGGTTCGGAGATACCCCTCGAGGAATGGCTGAATCCGCATTGGAATTCGTCCGGATTGCCCGCGAGCACAACTTTCATGAGATCGTCCTGTCCATGAAAGCCAGTAACCCGAAGGTTATGATCGAAGCCTACCGGCTTGTGGTCGCCCTCATGAACGACGAGGACATGGACTATCCTCTCCACCTCGGCGTAACCGAAGCAGGGGATGGAGAAGATGCTCGAATCAAGAGCGCCATCGGGATCGGTTCCCTTCTGCTCGACGGACTGGGTGATACCATCCGGGTCTCCCTCACCGAGGATCCCGTGGCGGAAATTCCCGTAGCCATCGACTTGGCCAGGCGAGCCTGCAATTGGTGGTCCGCTTCGCCGGCCGAGCGGGCTTCTCCCGTTGAACTGATCAATCCTTTCGATTTCCGAAGAAGGGTGGCCCGCGAGGTCAAGTTCTCCCAAATGGTCCGCATCGGGGAAAAACACCCCCCCGCGGTTTTGGCCCGTTCATCTCATCCCCTTGTAGAAATTCAAGAAATTGTTCAGGAAGTCGCTCAAATACAAAGCGCTTCCAAGGATGCTCCGGTGGAGGGCTTGATCGTCGCATGCAAGGATGCAAAGGAACGATCATGCCTTGAAACCTTGCGAACCTCGCTCGTCGGGGCAGTCCCTCTGATCGTCGTGGAAAACAACGTCCCCGGCATGTCCCCTCCTCCATTCCGCGAAGACTCCCCTCCCCTCGTTTGGCTCTCTACAACGGCTTGCGCGGATCGCGGCTCCTTGGCCGATTTCCTCCAATCGTGCGAAGATACGAATTGCACACCCGCTCTTGCCTTTCCGGCCAAACCGATGGAAGACGAAATCGTCCGGTTGCTTGGTCAGTCTTCAACCCCGCCAATCATTACCCTGCTCCCGACCAAAGGGATCAACTCCGTCGCCGGATATCGAACCTTGGCTGCAATCTTGGATGAGCGCGAACTGAATCTTCCCATTTGGATCCGCAATCAGGATCCGGGAAGACTCTTTCCCGATGACGAGTCCTTCTCCGGCCGACTACTCGATTCCTCCATCCTGTCCGGAGCTCTCTTGTGCGATGGAACTGGAGATTTGATCTCGGTTGAAAACGCAGGCGACTTGGACCGCAATCGTGGACTCTCCTACAATATCCTGCAGGGAGCTCGGGCACGCATTTCCAAAACGGAATTCGTGGCCTGTCCGAGTTGCGGAAGAACCCTGTTTGATTTGCAAAGCACCACCCATCGGGTCAAAGAAGCGACTGGTCATCTCAAAGGGGTAACCATCGCAGTAATGGGATGCATCGTCAACGGCCCCGGCGAAATGGCCGACGCCGACTTTGGATACGTTGGATCCGGTCCGGGCAAAATCGATCTTTACGTAGGAAAAGATCGAGTCAAATCATCCATCCGAGAAAACGAAGCCGTTGACCGCCTCGTTGATCTCATACAAGAAGAAGGCAAATGGATCGATCCCTGACCAACCTCACCCCTGACCTGTCCGGCGCGGATCCCGGGCTTCGCGAAAGAGTTATCCAAGGCCATTCGGCAGTTTTGTCTCAGGTCGAGTACTTTCGTGAAAACTTCGGAAAAACGACAAGCTCTTGGAAAAAGGACGGCACCCGGGTCACGGTGGTGGACGAAACGATATCGGAAAACCTCTTTCTTCCCTTGAAAGACTCCTTCCCATCCGACGATTTCTGCTCGGAGGAAGAAGCCGAAACCCCCGATCCCATCCCCCTCAAAGCCGAGTTTTGCTGGTTGCTCGACCCGGTCGACGGAACGAACAACTATGCAGCCGGAATCACCGAATGCGGAATCTCTTTGGCCCTGTTGCGCGAAGGCATGCCCATTTACGGCTACATCTACGACTACAGCAGGGACAAGTTGCTGCAAGGAGGTCCCGGGTTCGGTGCAATCGAAGGAACGAACCCAGTCCAAGCAACCACCGAACTGGTCAACGAAAAACTTACCTTCTGCATGCACTTCCCCATTCCCACCGCCGATCTCGATACCCTGCGTCCCAAGCTCATGGATTGGCGCATACGCTGTCCGGGTTCGGCCGCCATCGGTTTGGCCAACGTCGCAACCGGGCGCATCGACGGGTGCTTGGAATTTCGCCCCAAGCCTTGGGATTGCGCTGCCGGTTACCCGATTTGCGAGGGTGCCGGAGCCTCTTTTGACTTCATACGGGATGCCTGTTTCCCCATGACTTCCTTTACCCCTTCCATGCCATCCTTTCCCTTCCGGGCAGGTTCCAACTTGTTTATGGATGAAACCAGTCGGGCCCTCGGTTTGGAAGCGACCTAATAAACCCGGAATCGAGAAAGAGCATGCTCCCCGGTCGGGCTCAGGCAAAGCAGCTCGTAACTTCCTGACCCGACCATGGTTCGCCTAGCCTCTTCCGTACAAAGTGGACGGCCATTGAGAAACCAAAGCAATTCCCCGCCAAGGTTCGCTTTCGGCCGAATCTCAAAACTTTCGCCTACCCGCCGGTATACGCTACCGCTCTCAGGACGCTGAATGGACAGGACGTTCTTTTCGGGAAACGGAATGGGATCGTCAACGGTCCAGGGCGCGGGGGCGGGCGGAGCATCAGTCCTTCGCATGCAGGGCAAATTGAAAATCTTCGCCAAAAGGGGCTCGGCTGCGCGTGATCCGACGAAGGCCTGATCGCCCATGCCGGACAACCTGCCGACCCATACGCCCACCGCATGCTTTCCGTTGTGACCGATCGTCCAAGCATCCCTTCTGCCTGACGAGGTACCGGTTTTGCGCATGAACCATGGAGTCGAATCGCTTGTCGTGTTTTCGAATACCGACGACGGAAGACGCCAGGAAGACAGTTCCGCCCCCAACCAAGCGCAAACTTCCGGATCCAGAATCGATGCGTCCACGATCGGATCATCGGGAAAATAACGCAGGTTCCTACGGATCCCTTTTCTTCCGAGGGTTGCGTAGGCATTGGTAAGATCGAGTAAGTTCGTCTCCACCGCTCCCAATACAAAGGCAAGTCCCCCCTGGCCAACGGCATCCCCTCTGAACCGAACTCCGCAAGCCTCTGCAATCCCCGCGGACTTGGCCGCCCCGACTTCTTGTGAAACCTGCAAGGCGGGCAGGTTCAGTGACATTCTCAAGGCGTCGCCGGCCGTCACCTCTCCGGAAAAAGTACGATCAAAATTCTCCGGATTCCAACCGGCGAAGGAGGTCGGGAAATCCGACAAGACGGTATCCCCGTCCAACCGTCGTTCCATGGCAGCCGTGGCATAGACGAAAGGCTTCAAGGCGGACCCCGGGGACCGCCACGCCTTTGCCGAGTTGACCTGCCCTCCGGAAGGATCTTCGAAATCCACGCCTCCGAGCATCGCAACGAGGCCCCCCGACTCGATCTCAATGACCGCAACCGCAACATCCGAACCAGCCGGCAAGGCAAGAAGGCGTCGACGGGCCAATGCCTCGATTTCCTCCTGCAACCGGGAATCCAAAAAGGAAAGTCCACCCTCCGGACGGGACGAAAGGAGCTCCGTCACAAAATGCCTGGCGGATTTCCCGGTCAGCAAGCCAAGCTCCAGTTCAATGGGCTCAGCCATCAGTTCACGAGCTTCCTCAGAACTGATCATCCCCTCCTCCGACATTCTGTCCAACACCTTGTTGCGTCTCTTGAGCGCGGCTTCCGGGTATCGATCCGGACGCAAACGGGCGGGAGATTGAGGAATACCTGCAAGCAAGGCAGCCTCGGGCAAGGAAAGTTCTTTTGCGGACTTGCCGAAATACCGTAGTGACGCGGCCTCCGCGCCCTGAAGATTGCCCCCGTAGGGAGCGAGATTGAGGTAAGCCTGCAGCACCTCGTCCTTGGACAAAAAAACGTCCGCCTGCCAGGCGCGGGACGCCTCGGAAAGTTTGAATTCAAGGGTTCGCGGCCGAGGATCGAGCATCCGACAAAGTTGCATATCCAAAGTGCTTGCCCCCGAAACGACTCCACCGGCAAAAAGGTTCTGGAGGCAAGCCCGGCCAACCGAAACGAAGTCTACTCCCGGATGCTGCTCGAAACGCTCATCCTCCACCGCAATCGTAGCCTTTCTGAGCCAAGGCGAAATTTCTTCGAGGGAAACAGGCAGTCGCCATTGTTCCTCAACGGTCAGCGAGCGTGCGAGCGGACGGCCCTCCCGGTCGGAAAGAACCGCGCTCTCCGGCAAGGCCTCGAGCCGTTCCAACGGAAAGGGATTCTTCGCCATGTGCCACGGCAAAGCAACGCCCGCCGCCATGCCCGACGCGATGATCGAACAAAGCAAGCGTTTGCGCCTCAACGCGATCCACCGTCCCCGATTGGTCATCGAACCGAAACCTTGACCACGCCACTCTCCCCAAGCGAGTGCCGGGCCTCGTCATACATACAGGAAGCCTGTATGGGCGGAGCGAGAAACTGACCGCCCGAAACAGCGCGAATGGCATACCGGAAAACCTGGGAGGAGGGCTTGGCCGTGGCAAAAAGAACAACCCGATCGTCAAGGAACTCGGCGCGCTCGGCCCGACTGCTCGGTTTCAATCCGATCGACCGGCCCGACGCCCGAACGGCAGACGTCGCAAGCCTTGGATTCTCGACTGCAAAACCTCCCGGAAGAGCATCCACCAGAGCAATGTTTTCCAAGGCGGAACCCTTTGCCTGAAGCATTACCTCGACCCAAACCAGATCGCCCACCGAGACCTCCAAAGACTCAGCGCCGCCACTGGTCCAATCCCTGATCACTCCGCCCTCCGCATTCAGCCAACGTCTGCGGGCCTTGATCCCTCGGTCCACGGGCTGAAGATCTTCCGGGGAAACCAATCCCTCGGTCTTGATCGAGACAAAGATTTTTCCCGTACCCGAAGACGAGAATTCAAGGTCCTCCGTTCCCGAAAAGGAATGACCGGCAACCCGGTCCGAGGAAAAGGATTGGCCTTCCGACCCACGGGTCGAAACGTTTCCGGAAAATTCACTTCCCTCCCTTGCCATGACCGAATGGAGTTTACAGAGGGCAGCCAAGGCCAAGCCATTGTCCAAGGTACTTGGCCAACGACCGTCCCTTCGGGCCAACAGAATGCGTTCCTTCAAAACCTCCAGCCAAGGATGTTTTTCATCAAGGTCAAGCAGGACCGAAAGCATCGTGGAGCAAGCCGCCACGTCGGAGGTAAGCCGGCCGTCGCAGGTACGGTCGATCTTTTGGGAAAGAGCGTTTTCCCTCAGGCACTGACGGGCGAGATCAGGCCGACCGCTCGCCAACCAAGCAGCGGCCAGCCTTGCCAGGCCCGAAAGGTCCAGGGCATCGAACTTGTCGAGCAGGTAACGCTGCCTGGATTTTTCGGGTTTGCCGAAGGTCGCCAAGACCTGACAAACGAAAGCCTGCTCATTCAAGCCGTGTTTCCCCGCCCGAAGCGTTTTGCGCAAGTACGAAGTCAACCCCGCCAGGAAAGCCTCATCCATCTCAAAACCCGCTTTTTTGGCTTCCATCAGAAAACCCGAAGCGTAACAAGTCGCCCAGAGGTAAGGATCCTTTCCTCCCGGCCAATAAGACAAACCGCCCGAAGTCGTTTGCATCAACTCCAACCTCCTGATTCCCGCCCGCACGGACTCCTCCGCAAAATCAGCCTTTCCCCCATCAAGCAAAGCGGAAGCGTAAAGCATGGGCATGGCCTTGCTCGTGGTCTGCTCCGCGCAACCATAAGGAAAGCCGAGGAGTTCGTCGAGGGCCGGAACCAACTCGGTCACCGGGGAAGAGGAAACCGTTACGGTTCTGAGCAAACCGTTGGGAAGAAAGCGTTCAGGCGCGGGAAAAGTCATCTTCTCCCCGGCTTTCAAAACAAAGGTCTCGTACTCGGCGTCAAGAGAGGCGGCGGGACGGACTGGAAAGGCTCCTTTGGCCAAGGCTGCTTCACCTTGACCGGAAGCCCGGACGGAAACAAGGACCCGTCCCATCTCACGCTGCGCTTCGAGTTCAAACCAGGTAGTCACGGAAGAGCCGGCGGAAACGGCGATGGAACGCTTGGGGTCATCCAGCAAGCGAACCGGACCCTCCGCCTCAAAAACCGTTTCCACGACCCGGTCTTCTTTGGTTGAATTGAACAGGGTTACCGGCGAGAGGAACTTGTCCCCCGGAGCGACGAACCTGGGCAACGAAAGCTCGGCGAGCAAAGGCGAGGTCACGACAAGGGAACTTTCCGCGCTCCCAAAGGAATTTCCTTCAACCGCAACGGCCATGAACCGCAATTCACCCGTAAAGTCATCGGGCAAAGAAAACTTACCCTCGGCGAGTCCGTTCTTGCCGACCGGCACGAACTCGTTCCAAAGAATCACGCTCTTGGGGGGTTTGGCTTGAACCAGAGATCGACGCAAGGCTGCCCCGCCCGCCCCGAAACGCTCCATCGAACTCGACCGCCTGTAATCCTGAAACAGTTCGAGGTACAGGTCGCCCGAATCCACCTTCGCCCGCCAGGGAGCGAAGAAGGAATTGCCCGGGGAGGGCGTGTTGAATTCGGTGACCGACAAGACCCCCTCGTCCACCGCCCAAAGGTGGACCAACGCATCGCCTTCCGAAAGATTGGAGCCGACCTTGACCACAACCTCGGCCCCCGGTCTTGCCTCGCGGGGAAGTTGAAGATCGAGCTCAATCTCACGCTCCGTAAAATCGGTTGCCAAGCGGACGATCCCGTAGGCGCGGTAGGGCTTCCATTCCGATGACTTTGTATCCAAAGGACGGACGACCGAGGCCGTAACGAAGGCTCCTCCAGGCATTCGCAAAGGCAAAGGGATCGCCAGGTCTTCTTTTTCGCCGGTGATGGTGACGCTCTTGCTCCAGACCACCCGGTCGGTCTCCAGCGTCAGAAGCAGTTGACCGGGAAATGGAGAGTCGACCGACACCTTGGCAACCCCTCCGGGCTTGTAAGATTGTTGATCAAGGGTCAAATCCACCCGATGAGGAGAACGGGTCGCCGCAACGGGGCGCCCCGCGGCGCTGACTTGAAAACGCACCTTGGTCGAGGCTCCCCCCACCAAGTCACGGGTCACGATCTGCCAGAAACCGGGCTCATCGCAAGTCATCTCCACCTTGGAGTATTGCTCCGAAGCCGAAACCTTTTCGACGAGCAACTTGGAACGCTCGACGGCGTCTTCCCGCTTGCTCCACGTCCAAGTGCCGTTTACGCACCGGTGCACCCAATCGGACTCGATTTTTTCCAAAACGACCTCGACTGATCCCACCGGAACTTCGTCCGCCAAAGGTTGGGCGGCGGTCAACTCGACGGCAAAAGGTTCGTCAACCAGTACGGCTTCGCCTCGGGCAACCCGCACGCCAATCATCCTCGGAGCCTGCAGCTTCCTCAATTCGAAGGAATCGCTCACCGTACCCCCACCCGGAACAGTGACCGAAACATACCCCGCCCCCTTCCAAAAGCCGGGCGTCAGGCGATCGGTCGAAGGAAAGATCAAGGCCTCGCCATTCTCATCGGTTTCGCTCTGGATGGGATCAAAGGCAACCTTTCCGGTAGCGGAAGGATCCCCGAAGGAAAAATCATCCAAGCCGATTGCTTCAAAGGGCACCTGCGTCCATTCGCCGCTCACCCGAAAAGGAGCGCCCGACGCCGCCACCCCGAACAAGTACCGACTGGCTATCTCGATCTCGGGCGATTCAGCCATCCCGAACCAGGACCGAACGGGTTCGCTCTCGACCTCCAGTCGGACGGGAACGAATGCTTCCACACCGCTCTTCACGCTCGCAATTTCACGATCGGTACCCGGAAGAAACAATCCGAATTCCCAAGTCCCCGTCCAGGCCTCCCTCGGGCTTTGAAAATCATGATGAAAGATTCCGCCCTTTTGCAAGCGGACCGAAACTGATTCCGCCACTTTTCCATCCGGGCGGAAGACCTTTAATTCGAGAGGTGTTTTGCGATCCGGAATTTCTCCTTGTTCATCCCGGACAATACCCGTCAAGCGAACCAATTCACCCGGGCGGCGCACCCCTTTGGCCGCATAAAGATAGCCGTCCAGACCAACAACGGGCTCACGCCCGTCTTTGGCCACTTTGGGTAGATCCCACTTTCTTTGATCAAGACGGCGGAAGCTCAAATCATTGCCTTTTTCCGCCAACACGACCCAGGGAGCCCCTGCCGGATGATCTTCCGGGGCAGTCAAACCGACCAGTCCTTGAGCATTCGTCGTGCCCTCGGCCAAAGTCTGGTTCTTGGTCGAAAGCACGGTGACCCGGACGCCTTCGAGCGGTTTGCCACCGGTGAGGGAGGTCACCCAGGCAAGCACGCCCTCGGGATGAACCTTGGTCGTGATCATCAGATCCGTCACCGCGACCACCGCCTGATCATCGTGCCAACTGCTTTCCTCGTTCTCCGCCTGAATATAGTAGAGCCCGAGAGGCTTCTCAATCCAGTCCTTCAAATTGATTACGCTCGTGCGAACCGAATTCGCCCCCTCCTTGATCGGCTTGACCGTGGAAAACAGCTCCTTGCCGATCCGCTGCGGACTGTACCTCGAATCCCCGCGCAAATGGGATCCCAGGTTGTTCGGGTAAATCTTCGTGGCACTGAGCCGCAGATTCTGAATGGAACAGGTTTTGAGCTCGATTTCCAGGTTCCCCTTCGGACTGAGTACCCCATGATCTTGCACAAATGACACCTCGGGGTAACGTTTGGGCAAAACGAAAGGAAACTTGGCTCCCGCAGGCAGAATTTCGCCATTCCACGAACGGAGGTCACTCCGAAGCGTGGCCACAAAGTGGCGGTCCGGCCCCTCGAAAGACCCGTAAAGCCGTATCCCTCCCCGGGTGAGGCTGACCACAAGATCGTCGATCTTGGGAACGAGGGACACAACCGGTTTTTCCTGCAAGGCATCGAGACTTTGATTGAAGCGCAACTCCACGGAACATTTCTCGTCGGTCCCCCGCCTCCATGGGGTCTTGACGCTCAACGCTCCAAAAGCGGGAGCCAGAGAAATTTGGGTAATGAAATCTTTCTCCAAGCCCAAAGGACCTTCGACGCCCGTCATCCCCTTTTTCAGGCTGACTTCGAGAATTCGCTCCGTAGGCAATTCGACCATGACCGCATGCACGCGCCTTATCCCCGCGCTGAGTACTTCCTTGGCCAAAACCTTGCCGTTCGAATCCACCGCCTCGAAACTTTCTTCCAAGACAGCCGGCTCGACCTCCTGATTGAAACGCAACTCGACCTCAATCCGATCGCCCTTCCGGCCCGACTCAAGACAACGCTCGACCCGCAAAGGCGAACTTTGCAATGAAAATTCATTTTTTCCCGACAAAGGTTGGCCTAATTTCAGAGCGAACCTATCCGTGGCTTTCACTGAAAAACGATTCCCCTTCGGAAGAGGTTCGTCGAGCTTGAACTCCATTGCGTTCTTCCTGTTCCAAATCCAATTCCCTTTGGCCGAAGGCTCGATCAGGAAAGGAGTCCAACCGACGGCTTGCCCTATCTTGTTCTCCCCGACCAAGTCCTGGTTGAACACCAC
>JAYOII010000044.1:12709-13520 GCA_038118685.1 Opitutia bacterium | reverse complement strand
CAACTGACCGAATAGTGTCGATTTCATCCCCCGAGCCAAGTGCCTCTTCGGGCGAGGGTCAAGGGCTTGGGGGGAGTCATGAAGAGGGTTAGTCCTTTTTGGATCTGTCCCTTCAACTAAAACTCTCGCTGGAAAAGTTACTATCTTAGACTAATCCGTCTGTTCTGATTCATCTGATTCATCGTCTTCTTTAGAGGAAGAACCTATCACGCCCAAGAGAAGGAGAATTATCGGGGCTATCAGCTTGCCTCCGATCTTGTCCCAAAAGGGGATCGCAGAAGCTGCATCTCCGTACTCATCTTCCAAGCGTTTTTTCAAATTCTCATCTTCTAACTCATAAAACTCGTCAGATCCACTTTCCGCCAAGACATATCTGGCATCCCAATTCCAAAGAGGAACCCAAAGAATCCAAAACTGCTTGTGAAGTACGCAAGCATCGACTTGGTCTCCGTTATAATTCCACTCGTCAGAGTCAGGCAAATCTTCCACCAAAGAGATTTCTTCGCCACCAGCGCTGTAGATATAGGCATGAGATTGAGCAGAAAAGCCAAACAATCCAACTGCCAACAAGAGTAGTAAAGTTAAGTTATTCATTAACTTTTCCTATAACATTTGAACGTTCAGTCAAATATTAATCATTACTTAAAATTATTGGATATAAACTTCTTCTAGCCAATGCGAATACGCAATAATGGAGAGACCAATAAAAAGGGTGCATGTTTACTTTCATCACCCTGTAGCAAATTTCTATTCGGGCAAGGCTCAAGGGTTGGAAGGGAGATCGTCTAAAAAGAATCATTCGATGCATGAC
>JAYOII010000044.1:3428-12699 GCA_038118685.1 Opitutia bacterium | reverse complement strand
CACCTTTTGTTTCATTCAAACTTTTTAGGAGAAAAACCATACTCCCTTTTTTCGCCTAACGAAATCAAACGTAGCGATCTAGCCGAGGGGTGAAATTTCAAGGTAAATCGATTGAGGATCCAAAAATTTCCGTCAGTTGGGATTCAGGCGCAGTTCGAGTGACTCAAAAGAATTTACCCGTTCGTAATCCGCGGTCTTTTCGATTTTAGGTCGTCCGGAAAGAAACGTAATTGAAGAGACCAACTCAGACAATTGGGCGAGCAAAGTACGCACGATCAGACGAGCATGAGGCGCTCCAAGGCAAGTGTGAACGCCGCTCCCAAAGGCAATGTGCGGATTTGGCTTCCGGTCGAGCCTGATTGCCACGGGGTTGTCGAACACGGTATCGTCGAAATTGGCTGAGGCCCAGCAAAGTGAAATCAACTGGTTCGCCTTGACCTTGACTCCATGAACTTCGGTGTCGAGCGGGCATTTCCGACCGATGTGAGTAAGGGGGGTGGCGAATCGAATGAATTCCTCCCCCGCGCAATTGACTAGTTCGGGTTCCTTCCCGAGCCGTTCCAAGTCATTCGGATGATGGGCAAAGTGGGCAAGGATCAAGCAAACCGTATTGATGATCGTATCCCGGCCGCCGGCAAAAGCGAGGTTGGCGAAGCCGAGCTTTTCGTCATCCGTCAGAAGTCTTCCTCGAAAGGTCGCTTCGTTGAGCAGGGAAAAGAAATTATTCTCTTCCCAAGCCGAACACCGCTTGAATGCCTCCCTGCAGTAGTATTCCATTTCCTTGCCCTTGGTGGGGCCGTCCCCATCGCGCAAAACGTGAACGCCCCATCGGATCCATGTTTGCGCTTCCGATTCGGGAACCCCGAGCAAGTAGGTCAAGGCCCGGGATTGCAGAGGGAGAGCGAATTCGGAAACCGCTTCGACCGATTCGCTGGAAATCATTCCGGAGATCATTTCGCGAATCAAACCGGTCATTCGCGCTTGGTATTCCGGTTCGTTCGGGCGATTGAAGGCAGGTTCCACGATCTTGCGGTACTCGGTGTGCTCGGGCGGATCGGATTCGATCGGGAATTGCCGGACGCTTCTCAAGTCCTCCTCCCGCGGAATGGGAACCCGAAAGGGGGCATCCGAACTGAAGGTCTTCCAGTCGCGGGCGGCCTTGCGCACGTCCTTGAGCCCAAGAATCATGGCCACGGGATCACCGTCGAACTCGGTCTCCAAGACCGGACCCTCCTTTCGTTTTTCAGCAAAAGGGTCATGGTAGGGGCACTTGGACATCGACTGAGAAAAAGCGGAGCTTTCTACAGGGGCGCGACTTCCACCACCAAGCCATCCAAATCGTCGGTCATCTCGATTTGGCAACTGAGGCGGCTTCGTTCATCCGCTCGATCCTCCAATTCCAGGAGGTCCTGTTCGTCTTCCCCGGGACGGCCCACACGCTCCAACCATTCCGGCTTGACGCGAACGTGGCAAGTTGCACAGGAGCACACGCCTCCACAGGCGCCGATTATCCCGTCGACGTCATTTTGGCGGGCGATTTCCATCAGGTTGCCTGTCGCGTCGTTTTCCGTGATTTCTTCACCCGTTTCGGTTACAAAGGTTACCTTTGCCATGCTTTGAATCCTTTCGTTGAGGTTGTAATTCCAATTGCCAATGGAAATGATTGCAGATTTCCGTTCGATGTTCAACCGGTCAATTCAACCAAGCCTGCGTTTCGAAATCCTCTTGTTTATCTCCCGAAACCAATCCCTTTTGAGCAGAGACCATGGATTCTGGGAGGATTAGTCGCGTTTTCCATACGACTTGAAACCTCAATTGGTTACCAGCAAGCAGCAAGGGAGGTTCTTTAGTTCCCGATAAGGGACTTCAACATGTTCGCATTCTTCCTTGCCAGGGAATCACCCCGTTCCGAAGCAAGAGTAAACCATTGAAAAGCCTTGGCGTTGTCCTTCGGAACGCCCTTCCCGCGAAGATACATGATTCCCAAGTATCTTGCCGCTTCCGCGTCGCCGGCATTGGCGGACTCGGTAAACAGACGAATCGATTGATCGTAATCAAGAACCGCTTCCCTCCCAAAATAATGCTTCTTGGCCAATTCCCTTTTCTGCTCCGGGTTTGCGAGCGGTGCGGGGTTGGTCGATGGCGGCAGAGAAGGTGGCGCGAGAGGAACGGATGGAGGAGGTGGCGGCGGCGGGTAAACGGGTGCCGGAGGCTCGGGGGTTCGAACCGATGCCTCGTAGGGAGAAGGCAAGGTAGGGGAAAGGCTCGCGGGAGCAGGGGGTTGGACTCTTGTTGGACTAGGCGGAGGAGGTGGAGGCGGAACGCTTCCGAAGGGAGAAGGAACCGGAGGCGGAGGGGCAAGCTGGTCCGACTGTGCGGTTGAGCCTCCTGCAAGAAGCTCTTCGTAGGCTGATATCTTCTGCAGGGCCTGAGTTTCCATTTGATTCATGGCCAAACGGGCATAACGGAGGGCAAGGTCGATTTTGACGGGACCAGCCTCCCCGTAGGCATGAAAATCGGCAACCGTCAATTGGGAGATCGCATGCCCCCTGTCGGCGGCGGCCTGGTAATGAACGAGAGCCATCTTGGGGTCGGCGTCGACCCCAATTCCCTGGTAGTAAAACCTTCCCAAATAATGATTGGCCGAAGGTATGTCCGCCTGGGCCGCTTCCTGCAGGAGAGCGATTCCTCCAGGCAAGTCTTTCTTGATTCCAAATTCGTCGTTTCCAACCACATGAGCCTTGATAAGAGCAAATTCAACGCTCGCCGGCCCGTAGCCGGCGCGGGAGGCAATTGAATAATGCTCGGCCGCCAACTCCAAGTCGGGCTCAAGGGAAGGCCTTACCTCGTCGGAAGTGAAAATTTCGGCCAAAGCGTAAGATGCTATCGGATCGCCGGAGGCGGCGGCTTTGATCATTCTTCCGTCGCGATCCCGGAAGGACTTGAGATAGTAACGGCCGACGTCGGCCTCCTCCAATCCATCGGCCCGAAATCGGGCGAGAAAGCCAAGGGCGAAATGACCAAGCCAATGATTGGCTTGAGAGGAAAGGGCCGCCCATTTGCTTGCATTCGAGATCGAAATATCCGCTCCTTTGTCTCCGTGAGCGTAGACCAACGCCAAAAAGCCCTGAGCATAGGAATCTCTCGCCTCGGCCGCAGCCTGAAGGTCCTTCAATGGGAGATTCATCCACCTGCTGCCTTCACTTGCATAATGGGCTTGATTAAGAGCAAAAATGCAAAGAAGGTAAAATGGCACCCTGAAAAAAACCATTCTCATGTTCCAATACTTATTACTCGAATGGACAACCCTTGCAAGCGCGCAATGAGGCAAGTCCTCCTCGCGCGCAGATCCAGTGACTGACCCCGACAATCCGATCTCCACCCTTCGCAACCCGGGAAGGGAGACCATCCGGCAATTCGTAATTTATGCGGAAAACAAAGTCGGGTGGCTCAACGACTTTCTCGAGATGCTGATGGCTGAGGATATTCACGTCATGGCGATTTCGGTCCTTGATACCACTGATTCGGCTGTGATTCGACTGATACCGAATTATCCGAAAGAAACCGCGAGGTTGCTCAAATCGCGGTCCATAAGCTTTACCGAAAGAAAGATTTTGGCCGTTGAAGTGGAGGAGCAGAATTCCCTGCAAAGCATCACCCGGTCCCTTTTGCATGCTGAGATCAACATCCATTACGTCTACCCCTTCCTTTATCAACCCAACCACAAACCCGTCTTGGCCATCGCGATGGAAGATGAGGACACCGCCGAGGAAGCTTTGTCAAATCACCGTTTGCGAATCTTGTCGCAAGAAGACTTTGCCCGCTAGCTTCAGTACAGAAGATAGGAACTGACCACCCTGCGGAACTGAGACGAATCTTTTTCCCACTCGACCAAAAATGGAGCGGGATCGATCCTGCCTCCTTTGCTCAACAATTCTTCCCACCACCAACTCGAGCCGACGTGTTTGTTGAAAAGAGCCGCGCTGGACTCTTTTGCCTGGGGAAAAGGACTGGGCGTTTCCCAAAGTGCCGAAAGCTTCATCATGTAAAAAGGGAGATAGGTGGGTTTCCAAGACTTCCAATCACTGATGATCAAGTATACGCCCCGAACGTCCTTGCCGGCCGAATTTCTCAAAGTCTTGATTCGGTATGAAAGTCCGGGAAGACGAAAGGATTCAAGGGCGCCTTTTACCTCTTCGGGCGTCTTGCCCTCGAAAGTAAGAAATCGAAAAGGATGCTTGGTGCCGATTCCATGTTTGAATCGTCCCATTTGGGCACCCAGTCCCGTCATGGGATAACCCGCAACCGAATCAAGCGAAGGAATGTTGGGGGAAGTCGGATGCCAAGCAAGCCCCGTTTCCGGCCAAGTCATGCTTCTCTTCCAGCCAATCATGGGAACGATGGTAAGTTTACCTCTTTTTCGAAAGGCGGTCGAAGTCTTGAGGACCCCTTCGCTCTTCTTCGACCAAAGGGCGATTTCACCAATCGTCATGCCATGAACGAAGGGCATACGGAAAGCACCCACGTAACTCATCCATTTTTCATCCATGGGCGGTCCGGCTACCTTCAGTCCCCCCAAAGGATTCGGACGGTCCAATACAATCACTTCGACTCCAGCCTCAAAGCACGCCTCCATGACGTATCTCATGCAACTGACGTAGGTGTAGCAACGTACCCCCACGTCCTGCAGGTCGATCACGATGCAATCCAAGCCAGCGAGCATTTTGGCCGTCGGTTTGCGGAATTTTCCGTAGAGAGAATAAACGGGCAAGCCGGTCCGGGCGTCAATCTTGTCGTCCACGGGAACCGAGGCCTTCTCATCTCCGTAAATTCCGTGCTCCGGCCCGAACAAAGCGACCAAATTGACGACTCTTGAGCGGAAAAGCACTTCGACCGTACTTTGTCCACGACCGTTTTTCCCGGCCGGATGGGTAAGCAACCCGACCCGTTTGCCCTTCAGAACCTCGAACCTTGTTTCCTCAAGGTAGTCGACTCCTAGCTTGATCGAAGGCTTGGCCGTCAAGGCAAAGGGAGCGAAGAAAAAAAGATTCAGCGCGAACAGGACAAGGCAAAAAGGAATGGGTTTTGTTTTCGACATCACGTTCATTGGCTTGGCGTTGTTGGCGACTTGTAAAGGTTGGCCAAACCTTTGTAAAGAAAGACCGACAAAACCCCCAAGGCAATCCCCAATACGGACCCTCCCAGAAACATGGGAGGGAAGGTGTCCAGCAGAGTACCAATGCTGCTCAGTTCAAAGTTCGACCAATCGTATTCGGCCGTCAATATTTCGTTTCGGGGATAATCGATTGCGAGCAAGCCAAGCAGAGACAGCCCGATCTCATAGTCGGCAAAGTAAATCGGGGCAACTGTGAAGGGGTTCGAAATCCATTGCAAGGCAACGATCAGGGGCAGGTTCGCCCTCACCCCGAGCGCTACGAAAAAGACGATCAACATCTGAAGCCCGACCACTGGCAAAAAAGCAATCCACATCCCCCAAAAAAGAGCGGAAACTATCGCGTTGCCCTTGAAAGACCAAAGGTAGGAACGGTCGTAGGCAATCTTCGAAAACCATTTCAACACGGGATAACGATGCACGTTCGAACGGCGGGGCAACGGGCGCATCCATTTCTTCAATCGACGGATGCGCTTGAATCTCGCGACCTTTTCGGCTTGGTCCACTTCTTGCCGATCCCTGTCGGTTTCCTTGCTCACCTTCAATTCGAATAAAGATCTGCGATTACCTCGTCAAGTTTGCCTAAAAAGAACTCTTCCGCGCCGGCAAGGTTTTCCTCCAAGGACAGTTCCTCCCGCCCAAAAGCGTAAATTTCAGCCAGAGGGTTCTCCTCGCGAAAACGCAAGGCGGCATCGGTCTGCACGGACCCGGCAAGCAAAACGCATCTTTTCCCGAGCTTGGCAGACATACGGAGAATTTCGCCTGGCCCCTTTCCTTGCAGGGAAGTCTCGTCGAAACGGCCTTCTCCAGTCAGAATCAGGTCACATTCCGCGATTTCGGATTCGAGTTCGAACCATTTGGCGACAAGTGAAAAACCACCGACCAACGAGACGTCGCAAGCCAAGGAAAGGCCGAAGCCGATTCCACCGGCTGCCCCCATTCCCGGCAAATCACTCTTGGCCTTTGCATCCGGCAAACTTCGTTCCACAAGCCGCGCCATCTCAATCATTTGACCTTCCATTTTTTCCATATCCTCGCTTCGAAGTCCCTTTTGCGGGCCGAATCGAGCAGTCGCCCCGTTCACCCCAAGAAGTGGGTTTTTCACGTCACAGGCAATTTTTACCGGAGGAAGGGAGACAAGAGTGGAGCAATCGACCGAGTGGATCGAGCCCCATGTTTGCGGGCAAGGGTGATCAACGTTTTGCTTGTTCCCGTCAAGAAAACGAACACCCAATGAGCTCAAGGCCCCCACACCCATGTCATTGGTCGAACTTCCCCCGATACCTAGCAAAATTGCGCAAACACCCCATTCGCTGCACTCGCGCAGGCATTCCCCGATTCCAACCGTAGAGGTTTTCCAAGGATTTCTTTCCTCGGTCTTCAAGTCCGCCAAGCCCACGACCGATGCCATTTCGATCAAGGCAATCTTGCCTTTCGAGGGAAGACGGAGAAGATCAACGACCTCCTTGTTCAAGCTCTCGACAGCAAGCAATCCGATACGAACCGTTCGTTCGCGACCCAAGGCATCGTGTGCTTTTACAGTTCGCAGGTTTCCTCCCTTGGGCAGGGTCAGAATCGAGACAAAACCTTCGCCCCCATCCGTTTGAGGCAGGCACCGGACTGAAACGTCGCGAGAGAACCTTTTGATTCTCTCGCGAGCGAGGTTACACAAGTCTTCGGCGGAAAAGGAATCCTTGCATTTGTCAAAGGCGACAAGTATTCGCATGACAAGCCGTTCAGCGAATTTCCTTGCCGTTGGATTCGTCTATCACCTTGTAATTTTCGACATGATAGGACTCGGCCGCCTCGAAGGACAACTTGAGTCCGTAATTTCTCTCCAACCTCTCCAAAAGCGACGAGTCGGGTCCCCTCAGTCTCCTCAGCGCGCTTGGGTGAAGAAATACTTTCAGGGCCAAATCTTCCTTGCCCTCCTCCATCCGGAAACGGCGGACCATGTTGGTGACCTTGCGCTGGATTTCAATACTGACGGCCCGGGGCGACTTGACGATCCCCCGACCATTGCAGTATGGACAGGATTCGTATACCCCGCTGGAGTTGCTTTCGTCATGACGCTGGCGGGTTATCTGCATGATTCCGAGCTGCGAAATGGGGAGGATGTTGTGCTTGGCCTTGTCGTCGGCCATAGCGGCTTTCATTTTGTTGAAAACCTTTCTCTGATCACCTTTGTTCTTCATGTCGATGAAGTCGATGATGACCAATCCACCCAAGTTGCGAAGGCGCATTTGGCGGGCGACTTCCATAGCCGCTTCCACGTTGGCCTGCAGAATGAAATTTTTTCCATCCTTGCGGTCACCCTTGTGACTGCCGGTGTTGACGTCGATGGAAACCAAGGCTTCCGTTTCCTCCATTACGATCTCCCCACCGGAAGGCAAAAGCACGCGACGCATGAAGGTCTGTTCGATTTGGCGTTCCACGTTAAACCGTTCGAAGATCGGTATCTCCTCGTCGAAAAAGGCGACCTTGGATTTGGACTTGGGAGAGATCCGTTGGATCGTCTCGATCAACCGATTGTAATCATCCTTCTTGTCGACTTGCACCCGATCGATGTCGTCGGTAAGAAAATCCCTTGCCGTCAGTCCGATCAAATCAGGTTCTTCGTAAAGGAAGGCCGGACTCTTTTGGGAATTCATCTTCGCCTCGATTTCATCCCATTTTTGCAAGAGGATATGCAAATCCCGGTCAAAAAACTTTTCCGGCTTTTTCTGGCCGACCGTCCGGATGATTATGCCCATGCCTTCGCGCAAGGGAAGGTTGCCGATGATGCGCTTCAATCTGGCCCGCTCGGCCTTGTCTTCAATCTTGCGCGAGATGCCGCATTGGCCCGAGTAAGGCATCAGAACAAGAAAACGTCCGGGAAGAGACAGGTTGGTGGTGGTACGCGGACCTTTGCTCCCGATTTGAGCCTTTGTGATCTGAACGACGATTTCAGATCCTACCGGAAAAGCCCGGGGAATGTCCTTTACGGATTTGGCTTCCGTACCCTTCGGTTTTTTCCGCTTGTTCTCCCGGACAATCTCAATCGAGGGATCGTTGTTGGCCCCGGGAAGCATATCCCAATAATGGAGGAAGGCATTCTTCTCCTGCCCAATGTCAACAAAGGCGGCTTTCAGTCCGGCTTCAAGGTTTTGAACTTTCCCTTTGAAAATGGCTCCGACCATTCGGTCCTCGTCGAGACGTTCGACGTCGAATCCCTGAAGAATTCCATTCTCCATCATGGCGACCCTTCTCTCGAGGGCCTCCGTATTGATGATCAACTCCTTGTAGTCCTTGTTGGTCTCACGGCGGAAAAACGCTTTGATTCTCTCGCGAATCGGTCTTTTCTTGGCCCTGTCGAGGGCCTTTTCCCGCAATTCCCTCTTGTCGATATGAATGGGCCTGGGCTCGACAGGCGGAGAAGACATGTCCTCCGTGGAGGCAGCGCTTGCGGGATCGGAAGAGGGAGAAGAGTTGCGATTTCTTCTACGCTTTGAGTAATGAGGGCGACGCTTGGTGTTTCTGGCCATTTTGCTTGGTGATGGAGAATCCACGACCCGCGGCCGGCGAAAAAATCAAAGCAACTGAAGTTAAACAGCTCATCTGAATTCCATCCTGTGCCGGTAAACGCTCTGTACCATCCCAAGCATGACGAAACAAGTTACAAGGAAGGAACCCCCGTAACTGAGAAAAGGAAGCGGCAGACCCGTGATCGGAGTGATTCCGATGGTCATGCCGACATTGATGAAGACATGCATCATCAACAAAACGGAAACGCCCACGGCAAGCATGGCTCCAAAGCGATCGGATGCCTTGGCCGCAACCTTCAGGCATCCGAAGATGACCAGAAAGAAGGCTCCTAAAGCGAGGAGGCAACCCAGAAAACCGGATTCCTCGGCCAAAACCGCGAAGATAAAGTCGTTGTGCGCGACTGCCTTGGGTAGATAACCTAACTTTGCCTGCATTCCGTCGCCCAACCCCTTGCCTGATATTCCACCGGTGGCAACGGCGATGAGGGCTTGGATGCGGTTCCAGTTTGCTCCGACTCCGTTGGGGTCTTCGACTTCCGGGGCAAGAAAGGTTAGTATGCGTTTACGTTGATAG
>JAYOII010000044.1:0-3418 GCA_038118685.1 Opitutia bacterium | reverse complement strand
GGTAAGAGAGACGTATCCTCATAAGCTTCAATGGCTTCTGAGGAACGCGGGTTCTCGAGTTTATATTGATAGTAGCGAAATACGTCATAACCGAGCACCCCAACCATAACCACGAACACAAGGAAAGTGGTTACGAAAAAACGTGTTGGGATGCGCGCGACGTACAAGAGTGAAAAAGCAATGGGTGGAAAGACCAGAGTTGATCCTAAGTCGGGTTGCAGGAAAATCAAGAACATTGGCAAACCGAAGCAAGCGGACATTTTAAAAATCCCTTTGAGCGAATCACGCAAGTCCCCAATGCGGGACCGGGCCAAAATACTTGCGCCCAAAACCATGGTGGCCCATTTGGCTCCCTCCGACGGTTGGATCTTGAATAAACCAAAATCGATCCAGCGACGAGCTCCGTAGAGCTCGGAATTGAAAAAAACCAAACAAAGGGCCAAAACGGCCAAAAGGTAAAAGACATGGGCGAATTTCATCCAAAAATGATAATCCAAGACTGAAACCGCAAAATACAAAGAAAACCCAATGACACACCATATGATCTGCATTTTCCACTGATTGCCCCCCACGTATGCCTGCGCCGAGTGGATGAAAAGAACGCTCATCGTACAGAGAACAAGCAGGCTGATCGGAGTGAACAAGTCCCATCGGTCTTCCTCAGCCAAAAAAGCATTGGATTCAATATCGGGAGAAGACGGGTTTTTCTTCCTAACGTTCTCCATCAATCATCCCCACCCTATTGGAAGCTTTCCAAAAACAGGCTCACCAATTCCCTCCATTCCTCCTCCAAACTTTCCCGGGACTTGACCGGCTTGTTTGCCCGCCTGTACCAATAGGCGGCATTCCCCAAATCACCCTCTACCCGGTGCAGGTAGGCATGCACCCAATCACCCGCTTGGGAACCGGCATCCTGAGCCAGGTCATGCGCCGTGTCCCAATCTCCCTTTTGGGCCCACCAAAGGGCTTTCAGGTGCTCGGGCATGCTCGCGGGAGGCTTGTCTCCATCTTGAAGATCCCTGAGAAAATCGCTAACGGTGTTCATCCGTACTGAGAACTAGAAAACTTGATCAAAGGAATCAAGGTCGGAGTCTCCTCCAACGCATGCCAAGGGACACGGAATATTGGAATTTTCTTCTGTGTTCCCTGATGACGAAGGGCATCTCCCTTTTTTCCTCCAACACGAAATCCGAACTCAGGATACGACTTAACTCTTCCTCCGAATCACCCGAACCCAGCCAATTTTCCTTTGAAGTAAATTCTTCCAGCCAAGTGAAAGGCGTTGCCAAGAGAAGTTGTCCGCCGGGTTTCACCAGATCGGGCAGTCGCTTGAGCAACAGGTTTGGGTCAGGCAAGCGACAAAGCAAATTGGCCGCATGAACAACGTCGAAACAACCCAAAGCAGGTGATAAATCGCACGCATCACCAACTTCGAATTCAACCTTGCTTCTTTGGCTCGAATGAACACTGGCAACGGCTTCCTTGAACAAGTCGCCTTCCTCCCTGAAACGATACGAAAGCGAACCTTCGTCGACAAGGGCATTGGCTGCTTCGACAAAAGACGAGGAATAGTCGATGCCCTTGACTTTCGAGCAATGACTCGCCAGTTCGAAGCTCGACCGACCCACGGCGCAACCAAGGTCCAATGCATGCGTCCCCATCCCCAAAGTCGTGGGGTCAATCAATTCGGAAACGGTTCTCAAGGGAAAATCAATCCCATTGACCGGTCCGCTCATCCAAGGCATCAAATCCTCTTTCGATCCATAATGGAAAAGCAGGTATTCGCCTAAAAGTTGATCGGATTCGTAGGGATTTTTCACAAGCTCAAACCGAAGGCTTCAGGAGGAGGCCTCATCAGCCAAAGAACGAAAGGCATCTTGCAGGGAGGGGTAAAGGGAACGGTAAATCGAATAGAATTTCTCGTAAGACGGACTTTCCCCGCTCGGTTCGACTGCATCGGTCTGGGCAATCCATTGATCACAGGCATCCTCAACCGACGCAAAGGCTCCACTTCCGACTGCAGAGAGTACGGCGGCGCCGTAGGCCGCTCCTTCCAAGGCATTGACCATCGTGCACTTCGAGGAAAAAACGTCGGCCAGCATTTGCTTCCAAAGGGCGGACCGGGTGCCCCCGCCGGAAAGAACAATTTCCTTGGGGTTGATCCCCAAGTCCCTCATGAGTTCAAGAGAATCGTTCAAGCCGAATGAGACACCCTCCAGCACGGCGCGGGTGAGATGCCTCTTCTCGTGGCGTACGCTCAAGCCTATGAAGCATCCGCGGGCGTGAGGATCGGGATGAGGGGTACGTTCACCGGAAAGGTAGGGCAAAAAAATCAATCCTTCCGAGCCAGGCGAAACGGTCTGGGCAAGCGCGGTCAGCGAATCATAGGCGTTGGGCCCCCCTTCATCCTCTGTTTTTTGCTCCTCTTTTCCAAGCTGGTTCTTGTACCACTGAAAGGAACCGGCGGCGGACAACATTACGCCCATCAGATGCCATTTTCCCGGCACGGCATGACAGAAGGCATGCAACTTCCCTTCAGGCTCAACACGGTATTCGTCACTCTGTGCGAACACGACCCCGCTCGTGCCAAGCGTTGCCGACACCATGCCCTCCCTGACGATTCCACATCCGACGGCCTGAGCGGCTTGATCCCCGCCCCCTGCCACGATGGGCGTGCCCACCGGCAAACCGGTTGACTCGGAAGCTTCCGCCGAAACCTTTGCCGTAACTTCCGTCGATTCCGTTACCTCGGGCATCCATTGAGCGGGCCATCCCAATGCATCGAGCATTTCCGTGGACCATTTTCGATTGCCAACGTCCAAAAGGGAAGTACCGGATGCATCCGAAACGTCGGTAAAGAATTCTCCACTGAGCTTGTAACGAACGTAGTCCTTTGGCAGGACGACCTTGTCAATGGAGGAAAAGACTTCCGGTTCGTTGTTTTTGACCCAAAGAACCTTGGGCGCCGTGAACCCGGCCAAAACGGGATTGCCGGTGATCCGCAGGATTTCGGTTTCTCCTGCGATTCGAGTAATTTCCTCACATTCCCGATACGATCTTTGGTCGTTCCACATGATGCAGGGCCGCAGAACGCCGCCCTTTGCGTCCAAGGCAACCATTCCGTGCATTTGCCCGGTAAGGCCGACCGCCGCAATCTCGCTGCCTTTGACTTCGCCAAGCAACGAACGTATGGCTTTGCAGGTTGCCTCCCACCAAACTTCAGGGTCCGTTTCGGCCCACAAGGGCTTGGGCGTTTGAAAGGGATACTCGGGGGTTGCGGAACCCACGACTTCCCCCTCTTCCGAAACCAGCAGAGCCTTGACCGAAGAGGTTCCAATGTCTAATACGACGTAGTACATCTCCTCAAGCAACTAAAAGGAGGAGGACTTTGCAATGAGAATGCTGTTTTCGGAGTAAA
>JAYOII010000043.1:10847-14061 GCA_038118685.1 Opitutia bacterium | reverse complement strand
CGCCCTTGAGGCCCAACCCCTTGATGAACTTGTTGAGTTCCTTGGCTTTCTCGGGATCTTCGTAGGACTGCGGGTCGGCCAGTTGGTCGTTTACTTCGTTCTGCTGCTCCTCCAGAGCCATGATTTCCTTTTCCAGTTTACGTACGGTATCTTCGAGTTTGCCACGTTCTGCCTTGAGGCGTTCTCGTTCCTGCGAGCGGATACGCCGGCGCTCCTTGGCGCTGAGCGGTTTTTCTCCTGCTTTGCTTTTGCTTGTCGAATCGGGTCGGGCGTCCCGCAATCCCTCGACCAGTCCGGTTTGAGCGGAGGCCGAACCGGATTTCCAAAGGTAGTAGTCGTAGTCGCCCGCAAAGTGGGTGGTCTTGCCCGCCTCGATCCGGATGGTCCGCTTGGCCAATGATCTTATGAAATGGATGTCGTGACTGACGAAGATCAAGGTGCCCGAGTAATCCTTCAAGGCTTGAATGACCGCGTCGATGCTCGGCATGTCGAGGTGCGTGGTGGGCTCGTCGAGCAGCAGAAAATTGGGGGGCGAAAGCAGGAGCTTGACCAAGGCGAGACGGCTCTTTTCTCCTCCGCTCAGGACCTTGACTTGCTTGAAGACGTCGTCGCCCTTGAAGAGAAAGGCGCCGAGCAGGGTCCGTACTTCCTGGGTGTGGATACCCGGATCGACTTGGTCCATGGCTTCGTCCAACACGCTTCTTTCCATGTTGAGAACGTCCACCCTTTGCTGGGAAAAATATCCAACCTCGACATTGTGTCCGAGTTCACGGCTTCCCCCCTCGATGGGGACGAGGTCGGCCAGGATCTTGAGGAGGGTGGATTTGCCGGCTCCGTTCGGCCCGACCAGGACGATCCGTTCCTGCTTTTCGACTTCCAGGTCAAGGGACTCGTAGACCAAGTGGTCGCCGTAGGCTTGTCTGACTTGGGAAAGGGTGGCCACCCGTTGTCCGCTCCTCGGGGGTTGGGGGAAACGGAAGGTCAGGGTCTCCTCGGCGCCTTCCGGGGCTTCGATCCGCTCCATCTTTTCGAGGAGCTTGATCCGGGCTTGGGCTTGGGAAGCCTTGGATGCCTTGGCCCGGAAACGGCGTATGAAATCCTCGTGATGCGCGATTTCCCTTTGCTGGTTGCGATAAGCGGCTTGGTGCTGAGCCTCCCGCTCGGCTTTTTGCGCGAGGTACTGGTCGAAGTTTCCCTGATAGCGGTAAAGCTTGCGGTGACTGATCTCGAGTATGCCGCCGCAGATCGCGTTGAGAAACTCACGGTCGTGGGAAATCGTAAGGACGGAGCCGGGAAATTTTTTGATTTGTTCCTGAAACCAGCCCAGGGTCTCGAGGTCGAGATGATTGGTCGGTTCGTCGAGCATCAGGAGATCGGGTTCCATGACCAACAAACGGGCCAAGTGGGCCCGCATGATCCAACCACCGCTCAGGGTGCGGGCGGGCTTGTCGAAGTCCTCCGAATGGAAGGCCAAGCCGGAAAGAATTTTTTTGGCCTTGGCCTCGAGGGTGAAGCCGTCCAGTTCGGCAAAGCGCTCGAGGGCTTCCAAGCGATTGGGATCTTCGGGGTCGGGGGATTCCCGGAGGGTTTCCATGATTCGAGCCAATTCCGGGGTGACGGAAGTGGCGAGTTCGAGCACCGTCTCCTCTCCCGTCGGGGCGCTTTCCTGGGGAAGGTATCCGATGCGGGTTCCCCGTTCCCACTCGGCCTTGCCCTCGTCCGATTCGCTCTCGCCTAAAAGAATGGAAAACAAGGTGGTCTTGCCCGCCCCGTTCGGCCCGACGAGCCCGAGTTTTTCCCCGCGCATCAGGCGCAGCGAAATTTCCCGGAAGAGGACCTTCGGGCCGAAGCGCTTGGATAGGTTGGAAAGGGTGAGCATGACGGAACAAAAGCAGACAGGTTTGCGCATCGGAGGATTTTGGCAAAGAAATTCAACGGGGCGTTTTATTTGTCTTTTCTTGATCGCTCGATGTCTCTAGTCGTCGGGAATGAACTTGAAGCTTTCCCGCCGTACTTTCGTAAGCCATGCCGCCTCCGCCGGATTTTTCGCCGGAGTTTCTCTTTCCTCTTTGTCCGCCAAGCATCACTCCTCCGATCGCTTCAAGTTGGGCTTGTCCCAATATTCGCTGCGGGCTCTTTTGAAGAATGGTTCCTTGGACGCCTTGGACTTTCCCCAGTTCACCGTGGACAAGTTCGGCATCCAAGCGATCGATTTATGGGAGGGGGGACTTCCAAAAGACAAACTCGACGATGCGAAATACCTGCAGGCCATGAGAAAGCGGGCTCAAAAGGCGGGTACGGAATTGTTCCTGCTGATGTCCGGAGCCCTCGATGCCTCCCCTCCCAAAAGGGAAGCGAGTTCGGCCAGGATCCGGGCTTCCTTCCAGCGCTCGGTTCGATTGGGCGCTCCTTTGGTGAGGGTTTTCCTCAAGGCCCCCGGTACGGAGGCGGTGGCCGGTCTTTCGGCCAGCGTGGAAGCCCTCAAGCCATTGGCGGATGAGGCAGCTGAGAAAAACCTTATTATTGCGATTGAGCCGGGAGCTTCTCCTTTAAGCCAAAAAGGGGCCTTTCTCGCTCAGGTCGCCGGTAAACTCAAGCATCCCGCCCTCAAATTGATGCCTGATTTCGGAAAGTTGAAGGACAACGTCTACAAGGGAACTCAAGCCATGCTTCCTCACACCGTTACGGTTTCATGCAAGATGCACAGCTTCGACAAAGAGGGCAACCAGCCCGATTTCGATTACCCCCGCCTTATGAAGATGATCAAGCAATCGAAGTACAAAGGCATTCTCGCGATCGAATGGGAAGGTCGGGCCCTTGAACCGATCCCCGGGGTCAAAGCATCCCAAAAACTGATCGAGCGATCTCTTCAAGCCTTCTGATTGGCTCGGAAGTCCTCTCCTGGCTTTGGCCGAAGAGGCTCTCGCTCCTCTGAGAACGCCATGGATATTCTCATGGCAAAGGTGGGCCAACCCTTGGCATACTTTCGATGATGAGAATTTTTTTGCGGAGTCATTCTTTTCGGATAGGATGTAGAGTATTTGAAATATGAACCCCCAAACCCCTTTTCCGAAGTGAGCGTCGAAGCACGCAAAAGCCAAGTTCTTTGGCTGAGGTGCGTCTGCCTGAGCGTCCTGGCGATTCTGGTCGTCGGGGGAATTACCCGCTTGACCGGGTCCGGGTTGTCGATGGTTGACTGGAGGCCGATCGCAGG
>JAYOII010000043.1:0-10747 GCA_038118685.1 Opitutia bacterium | reverse complement strand
TTACCCGCTTGACCGGGTCCGGGTTGTCGATGGTTGACTGGAGGCCGATCGCAGGGATTCTTCCTCCCATTACGGATTCGCAATGGAACGAGGTGTTCGATCAGTACAAGGGATCGCCCGAATATCAAAAGGTCAATGCGGGCATGAGCCTCGAAGGCTTCAAGGAAATCTTTTTTTGGGAATACCTCCACAGGATAATGGGCAGGATCGTGGGCCTGCTTTGCCTTCTTCCCTACTTATGGTTCTTGTTTCGAAAAAAGCTCGCGCCGAATTTTCGAATCAAAGGTTTGATCCTTGTGCTTTTGGTCGGCGCCCAAGGCTTGATGGGTTGGTACATGGTCCAAAGTGGTTTGGTAAGCAACCCCGAGGTCAGTCATTACCGCTTGGCTGCCCACTTGGGGCTGGCCTTCTCGATATTCGGATTGGGATGGTGGATGTTGCAGGATTTGAACCCGGGTGAGACGGGTCCGGGCAAAACGGGAAGACTGAGGTTCCTTGCCTGTCTTCTTCTTGGCTTGTTGTGTCTGCAAATTACTTACGGAGCCTTCACCTCCGGCATGAAGGCGGGTTACGGTTTCAACACCTTTCCCATGATGGAGAAAGACTGGTTCCCCGAAGGCTTGTTCGGGCTTTCCCCTTTTTGGAAAAA
Organism: Opitutia bacterium; assembly: GCA_038118685.1. Lineage (GTDB taxonomy): Bacteria > Verrucomicrobiota > Verrucomicrobiia > Opitutales > Seribacteraceae > Seribacter. Next base: position 10,098 of record JAYOII010000043.1, on the reverse strand, counting down.
CTTCGTGGAAGACAAATTTTCCGTACAGTTCATCCATCGTTGGATGGGGATCGCTCTGACCCTCGCCACCTTTGGCCTGGCTTGGTTTTCCTTCAAGACAGGCAACCTGAACGAGACTCGGAAAAGACGACTCAGGTGGGTCGTGGGCTTGGTTGCCGTGCAGTTTTCTCTCGGGGTCGCAACGATCCTCCTGATTGTCGATTTCCCCATTCTTCTGCCCGTCGTGCACCAATTGGTGGCCCTGTTCCTCTTTGCCTCGCTCTTATCCTTTATCCATTCGCTGGGGAGCGGGTCGGGTAACTTGCAAAGCGATCCCGCAGTCGGGCAGGGGGCCATTTAATTTTTGGCCGAGCCAAAGTCTTTGACTGTCCGACCTGGTTTAGGTAGGGGGAGAATCATGTCCATTTCTCGAACTGCGGTGTTACTGACCCTCTTGTGCGCGTTGTTCGGTTGTAAGACGACCGAAAGGGTCATCCGTCCGCAGTTGAGCGGTTTCGTTTACGATGCCCGGAACGGCAACCCGTTGCCCGGTTGCCAAGTCGGGGAAACCCGCACGGACGCCAAGGGTTACTTCATGCTTCCCTTGAAAACCTCAACGGACGACTCGTTCGAGGGGACCAAGCCTCACCCGTTGGTGGTGAGTGAATTCATCCTTTGTCAGGGATACGAGATGGTGCGCCTGTTCAGTTTCAAACCATGGGGAGTTTCCGGGCGTTCGAAGTCTTGGGACGTACAACCCATATTTCTCAGGAGACTGGACGGTGACGAGAAACCAGAAGCTGAACCGCCTTGGCGAGAAGTTCCCGTATTCGCTCCCATTTCGGCCGCCCGAAGGGATTACCCGTCCCCGCATCCGGATCATTGAGGAGAGGAATCCGAAGAATCCTTTGCCTTCAAAAATAGCGGTTCCAGGCAATCTCTTGGAGTTGCTCGCCTGAGAATTCTCGGCGTCTTTCGTAAGTTTTCTTGATCGAAGAACTCTTTCCCGTTTTGGTAGAGAGCGTGAAAACCCTGCCTCTTATCCTTCTGGCTTCCGCATCCCTTTGCCTGAGCGCCATCGCCGAGTCGAAACTCAACGTCATGTTCATTACCTTGGACGACATGAACCGCGACTCAGTCGGAGTCTACGGTTCGAAGGTCAAGGGAACGACCCCGAACATCGACAAGCTTGCCGGAGAGGGTTTGCGCTTCGAGCACGGCCACGTGTCGATTGCCATTTGCATGCCCACCCGGGCGGTCTGGATGACCGGTCGCTATCCCCACAACAGCGGCGCTTTGGGCTTCACCAAGATCAATCCGGGTGTTCCGACCTTGCCCGAGACCTTGCTCAAAAATGGGTTCATGACCGGCATACTGGGCAAGACCGAGCACGTCGTGCCGTCGCGCCCGAAAGCATTCGGGTACCGTCGGGACCGTTCCGAGATGGACAACGGGCGAAGCCAGAAATCGTATGGCCAATTCACCGCCGAATTTCTCGGACAGGTCAAGAAAGCGGACAAACCTTTCTTTCTCATGGTCAATGCCCATGACCCGCATCGTCCCTTCGACAACCGCAAACCGGCGAGCGAGAGAACGTTTGCAGACGAAGCTCCAAAAAACAAAAAGAAGGGAAAGCGCGGTGACTATCCGGCTCCCTCGAAAATCTATCAGCCGGAAGAAATCGTCATCCCCGGGTTCCTTCCCGACTTGCCTCCGATTCGTGAAGAGATCGCCCAGTACTACAGTTCCGTGAGCCGGGCCGACGACGTCGTGGGCCGGGTGTTGGTTGAGCTGGAAAAAGCCGGCTTTGCGGAGAATACCTTGGTCATGCTCAAGTCCGATCATGGAATCCCCGTTCCCTTTGCCAAGACCAACGTGTGGAGACACTCCACTCTTACCCCTTGGATCGTGCGCTGGCCGGGTACGGTCAAGCCGGGCACCCATGAAACCGAACACGCGGTCGCCGGGGTCGATTTTGCCCCGACCATTCTCGAAGCCCTCGGCCTTCCTCCGATGAAGGGCATGGATGGGCGTTCCTTTCTTCCTATCTTGAGAGGCAGGAAGCAAAAGGGCCGGGAATTCGTCTACACCCACATCAATACCATTGCCTCGGGTCGATCCTATGCCATGCGTTCTTTGCAGGGGAAGCGATACGGGTTGATCTGGAACGGGTGGCATGATGGCGAGACCACCTTCAAGAACGAATCGATGAGCGGACTGACTTGGAAAGCAATGGCCAAGTCTGCGCAGAACGATCCCGCTCTGGCCAAGCGGGTCAAGCACTACCTGTACCGGGCCCCTTTTGAGTTTTATGATTACGGGAATGACCCCGATGCCTTGAACAACCTCATCGACGACGAGGAACATGCCGAATGGGTCGACCGCTATGGGGAGGAACTGCTGAAGGTCATGAAAAAGACCAAGGACCACGAAACCAGCCGATTTCAAAAGGCCCTGAATCAAATCCAATGAGACCTTTCGTTCTCTTCTTTCTTTTCGGATGCATTGCGTCCTTCCTTTCGGCCAAACCCAACGTAGTGGTTTTCTTCACCGATGATCAGGGCACCCTCGATGCCGGTTGTTACGGATCGGACGACTTGCTGACCCCGGCCATCGACAAGCTTGCCGAGACGGGAGTTCGTTTTACCCAGGCCTACGCTCACACCGTTTGCTGTCCTGCCCGGGCCGCTCTCATGACGGGACGGCATCCTCAGCGCAGCGGCGTAAACCATTGGACGCAGGGGGACATGAATTCGGCCAAGGGAATCAACATGGCCCTGGAAGAAGTGACCATGGCGGAAGTCTTGAAAAGGGCAGGGTACCGTACCGCGCTCTTTGGCAAGTGGCATCTGGGAGCCCATCGGGACTCCGGACCGAAAAAGCAAGGCTTCGAGGAGTTTTTCGGAATGCGGGACGGGTTCATCGACAACTACAAACACTACTTTCTCCACGGTACGGGTTTTCACGACCTGTACGAGGGGACCACCCCGGTCAAGGCCCCCGGCAAGTACTTTCCCGAGCTCATGACCGAGCGGGCGCTTGCCTTTGTGGAAAAGAACAAGGACAAACCCTTCTTTCTTTATTTCCCCTTGAATATCCCGCACTACCCGGAACAGGCCCCTGAGAAATTCGCCGAACCCTTCAAGGACCTGAAGGATCCGGCGAGGAAATCCTACGCCACCATCACCTACGCGACCGATCACTACGTCGGCCAAGTGGTGGACAAAATCGAGGAGCTCGGGCTTCGTCAGGACACCATCCTTATCTTCATGAGTGACAACGGGCATTCCGAGGAAACGGGAAACCGTATCCGGGTGGACAACCACAAGAGCGGACATCCGAAGGGGCATTTCTACGGAGCCAGCGGAGGCGGGTTCACCGGCAAGTGGAAGGGGCGGAAGGGAACTTTCCTGGAGGGTGGAATCCGGGTGCCCGCCCTCATCAGCTTTCCAGGAAAACTTCCGCAGGGCGAGACGCGCGACCAAGTGATCACCTCCATGGATTGGTTGCCTACGGTGATGGAGCTGTGCGGGATCGAAGGCAAGAAGGACGATCCCAAGCTCGACGGGCATAGCCTGGTTCCTCTTCTCCGTTCCGCAAAAGCCGAGTCGGGCTACGGGGAAGTTCTGCATTTTCAGTGGCATACCCAATGGGCGGTACGCAAGGGAGAATGGAAGTTGATCGGTCGCGGAACCAAGGCTTCCTTCCTCGGCAACCTGAGCGATGAACAACCCGAGCTCAAAAACCATGCCAAGGAAAAACCGGAACTGGTCGCCCGTATGCTCGAGATGCATGAGAAATGGGCCAAGACGGTGTTTTCCAAGTGAAGTCTTTCTTTGGATGGTTGAAGTAAAACGATTTCACCTTTTGTTCAAACATGGCCAGTAGGATTCTTTCGTTCGGAGACATGCTTTGGGATCTCTTTCCCGAGGGTCCGCGGTTTGGAGGAGCTCCGGGAAACTATGCCTGCCATGCCGCCCGTTTGGGAGGGGACGTCTACATGGTAAGCGGAGTGGGGACGGGTGAGCGCGGAACCGCTGCTCTCGAAGTGCTCAAAGGGCAAGGAGTGAAAGCTGATCTTGTTCAGCGCCTGGAGGATTACCCTACGGGGATCGTGACGGTCGAAGTGGACGAAGGGGGTAAGCCGACCTTTGAGATCGGACAGGATGCGGCCTGGGACCACTGGGAATGGAATGAGGCCATCGAGGACAAAGTGAGGAGCGCCGATGCCGTGTGCTTCGGAACCCTCGGGCAGCGCGGGGAATCTCCCCGGGCGGGCATCCGCAAAGCTTTGGATTTGGCCAAGGGAAAAGGTATCATGCGGGTGCTTGACGTGAATTTGCGCCAGCCGTTCTTCGATGACGATCTCATCCGGCATTCCCTTTCTCTGTGTTCGGTTTTCAAGCTCAGTGACGACGAACTGGAGCGGGTCTGTCGGGCTTGCGACGTTCCACTAGGGGGCATCCTCGAGGATTCGCTGCGTGCGATCTTCGAGAAATTCGCCTTGGAGGTTCTGGTGATGACCAAGGGAGCCGAAGGGGCCGTTTTGCTCACCGCCGATTGCCAATACGAGCAAACGGGGGTTAAGGCGCAAGTGGTGGACACGGTCGGGGCAGGCGATTCCTTCACCGCGGCCCTGACTCTCGGACTTTTGAAAAAGGATCCCATTCCCGATCTTTTGCTCAATGCCTGCGAAGTGGCCGCACAGGTCTGTTCTCATTCCGGGGCAGTCCCTGCCTAGGCCTTGCTCAACGTTTCCGCCTTCTCCCTGTTCTCCCGTCTTGTCTCGGACATCGGTTAAGCCTAGGGTGAGTAGTAGCATGAAGTATCTACTCGTCCTCTTGTTCGTTTTTTTGCCTGCCCTTCTTTGGGCCGGCAAATTCGAAGACGAGGTCTTGCCTATCCTGAAAACCTCATGCCTGAAGTGTCATGGCGGGGAGAAGACCAAGGGGAAAGTTGATTTCTCCAAGATCTCTACCGAACGGGATGCCGGAAAATATCTCGATCTGTGGGAAACGGTGGTCGAGGTCGTCGAGCTTGGGGAGATGCCCCCGGAGGAAGAACCTCCTCTCTCTTCCGCTGAGCGAAAGAAGCTCAGTGACTGGCGCGACGAATACCTTGAGGCTCCGGTCGAACTCACGATCACTCCGTTCCGTCCCCGCAGGTTATCCGCCCATGAATACAAGAATACGCTCGGTTCCCTCTTCGGGTTCGACCTTGAAGTTGGCATCGTTGCCGCCGAACAAACCGTTACCGGGGAGAAATCATTGGTCCTGAAAATTCTTCCTACGGATCCGCCCGGCCAAAGCGGTTATTTCAATGACACGCATGCCGCGCCCATTTCGACTTCACTGATTGAGAACTATGCCTATCTTGCCGGAGCCTTCCTGGAACGGCTTTTTTCGAAAAAGGGCAAGAGTTCGCTGACCCGGATGATTGGGCGGGGAGGGAATTGGGGTGGGAGGGTCGACCCCGACTTGGCGGAGGACATCGTTCGCAGTTTTCTTCCTCGGGTTTTCCGGCGACCGGTTCCCGAGGAAAGAATCAAGGCGGTCCTCGATCAACTCAAGGGCAAGGAGGGCGATGCCCTTGTCACGGCCCTCAAGTTCGAACTCAAGTCCGCTTTGATTTCTCCGGAATTCCTCTACCGGGGCTTTCTTGCCGGGCAGGGTGAGCAGAAGGGCAGGCAAGCCGTCGATCCCTTCGAGTTGGCCGAGCGCTTGTCTTACTTTTTGTGGGAGGATATGCCCGATGACGAACTGTTTGAGTCCGCTAAGAGTGGAGCTTTGCTCATGGAAAGAGAAGTGGGCCGTCAAGTTGCCAGAATGTTGGCTGACCCGCGGGCCCGCAACCTGTCGGAGAGTTTTGGCGTCCAATGGCTCGGTCTGTCTTCCATTGACGATCAGATCAAGAACAACCCCATTCATTTGCATGCCATGCGCACCCAACCCAGGGATTTTCTTCATTATCTCTTTACCGAAGATCGTCCGCTGCTGGAGCTTCTTGATTCCAACGTCACCTTCGTAAATCAAAGCACCTCGGGGTTTTACGGCAATGACCGCAAGCGTTTGGCCCCCTTTCACAAGCCCAAGGGAATCGAGAGGCAGCGCACTATGAATCAGCGCCTTGTGATCCGCGACGCGGAAGGGCGAGGGGGCATTCTTACCATGCCGAGCATTTTGGCGATGAACCATGGACCGATCCTCAGGGGCACCTGGATACTTCGTCACATCCTTGGGGAAAGACTCGGGGAACCGCCGGCAGACGTTCCGCCGATAAAACCTCCTCCCCGGGGCAAGAAAATGACTTTTCGGGAAAGGTTCGAGGCTCACCGTTCAAACCCGACCTGCGCGAGATGCCATGAGAAAATCGACCCTCTCGGGTTCGCCTTGGACGCTTACGACAACAACGGAAGGTACCTTCTGGCTTCCTACCACAAAAAGGAAAATCTTCCTCCAATCGATACTTCGGGCAAATTGCCAAGTGGCGATAAGTTCGAGGACTTTCAGGGGCTCAAGGGCCTCCTCCTGACGAAAAAACGGGAGCAGGTCGTTCGTAACCTGACCAGCCAACTCCTTTCCTATGCCCTGTGCCGCAAGCTTGGCCGCGGAGATCAACCGGTGGTTGAGGAAATTGCAAGCAGGGCGGTCCTGAAAAATTCGACTTGGAAGGAACTTCTGATCGAGGTTGCAAACAGCGCCCCGTTCCGCGAAAGTGTATTTTGAAAATCGGATACCGAATGAGCCGAAATTGGAAAATTGAGCGCAGGACCTTTCTCAGAGGAGCAGGGGCTTTGCTTCCTCTGCCCTTCCTCAACCTGATGGAAGCCAGCGCCCGTACGGGTGATCTGCATGCGTCGGATCCCCATGCCCCTCCTTTGCGGTTCATGACCCTCTTCAAGCCCAACGGCGTACATCCGCCCTCTTGGAACGTAAACGGAGGGAAGGAGAACGATTTCCGAATGTCTCCTCTGATGCAACCCTTTGCCAAGCACAAGGATGACCTTCTTATCCTCGACAATATGGGAGACTTCGGATTTTCCTCCCATAGCAACTCCACCCGCCGGTTTCTTTGCGGACATCACCGCAACTCGCGCTCCGCCTCGGTCGACCAGTTGATTGCCGATCAGGTTCAGGGCGATTCCCCCCATCGTTCGCTTGAGTTGACTACCGAGGGACTGTTCGTCAACCAAATCGGTTGCAGCTACATCTCCTATGACAAGAAGGGCGGGATGATTCCCCGTGAGAGCGATCCTCAACTTGTTTTCGACAAGCTTTTCCGAAACCCCTTGAGCGACCCGGGCAGACGGGCCGAGATGTCCAGCCTCCTCGATCGAGTTTCCTCGGATGCCAAGGCCTTGCAAAGAAAGACGGGGGTAGAGGACGGCGATACCTTGGACGAATACTTCACCGCTTTACGGGAAACCGAGCTCAAACTCGAGAAAATGGGTCCACTTGATCAGGGGCTCGAATCCTCCAAGTTCGACCGCTTGGTACGCCCGCTCGCCCCTTCGAATCTGGATGAACAGGTCAATGCCATGCTCGACGTGATCGCGATGGCCCTTTGGACGGACTCCACCCGTTGTATTTCCTACATGCTTGGAAACAGCAACAGCCGCATGATTTTCGATTTTCTTGGTATCAAGAAACAACACCATTACCTTTCTCACTTCTTCCGTAATTTCAGTCGCGAAAACATCGACTCTCTTCTTAAAATCAGTCTCTGGCACATGGAGAAGTTCGATTATTTGCTCAACAAGCTCAAGTCCTACAAGGATCACCATGTTCGCTTGCTCGATCATTGCGTGGTCTTGTACGGTTCCGGAATGGGGCACAGTGACAATCATACGGCCCAGCGTATTCCCATCGTGCTTGCCGGCCAAGGCGGAGGAAAGCTGAAGACGGGGCGTTATCTCAGGTACTCGAAGAATCAGGAATTGGGCAGGTTGCACTTGTCCTTGCTCGACCTTTTCGGGGTCAAACAGGAATCCTTTGCCAATGCCAAACAACCCTTGCCCGGTCTTGACGGCGGGAAATTCGACGAGTATTCGGAACGTCCTTTCGAGAGTTGGGTCAAGGTGGATTCAGGCATCATGACCGTTCAAGGCAGGCTTCGAATGTCCGACAATTTGGACGAGGCAAAAGTTTTTTACGTCGACGTCGAAGGGCGGGATTCCGTCCGCATGGAAATTGGTTTCGGGGACTTTCACTCCCGAAACGTCGCCTACCATGTCGGAACCCCCGTCAAGCTTGTCGGGAAAACCGTCGAAAAGGGCGGACGGACAATCCTCAACAAAATTACACGCCTGGAATCACTCTTTGGGAACAGCACGCCGAACAAGGCCGGGGGTTGAGGTCATTTCCCGGGTTTGCCCTCAAGCAATCCGTCGCCTAGTTCGATCCTTTTCTTCCGTAAGGTTGCGAGGAGTTTCTTTTGCACGGGCTTGAGCTTCGGGTCGTCGATCAAATCCTTCGTCTCGTAAGGATCTTCCTTCAAGTCGAACAACTGGTTGCGTCCGATCTTCGGGTAGTGGATCAATTTGTACCGGTCGGTCCGCACCAGGCGTTGGGTTTCGACGTAGGCATTGAAAATCACCTCTTCTCCACCGCTTTTTTCTCCTTTGACGAGGGGAAGTATGCTTTTGAAATCGACGGAATCGGGAACGTTCAAGCCGGCAAGCTCGCAAGTCGTCGGGTACACGCTTTGCATGTAGATCTTGTCTGTCACTGTCGAGCCTTTCGCGATGCCAGGCCCGGAGATCATGAAAGGCATGCGGATGCTGTGATCATACGGGTTCTGTTTGCCCATCAAGCCGTGTTGCCCGACCGCCAATCCGTGGTCGGCCGTGAAGATAACGTAGGTATTCTCAGCCTGACCGCTTTTCTTGAGCGCTTTCAAGATCCGTCCGATCTCCTGATCCATATGCGTGATGATGGCATAGTATTCCGATCGGTGAACCCGTACGATCTGCTTGGTCCGGGGAAAGGGAGCGAGCGCTTCGTCCCGGATCTTGATCGCCCCGTTGTCAAAGGGATGTTCGGGCAAGTAGTTTTGGGGAACCGCAATCTTATCCGGGGGGTACGCGTGGACGAATTTCTTGGGTGCTTGACGCGGATCGTGCGGGGCATTGAAGGAGACGAACATGAAGAAAGGCTTGTCCGTCCCCTTCCTTTTTCTCAAGAACTCAACCGCATTGTCGGCGAATAATTCCGAACTGTGCTTGTGCGCGGTGTATTCGTTGCCGATCTGGTTGACTCCGTCCTTTTTTACGATGTCCCGAACGAAAGGAGCCCAATGGCCGGTGAATTTCCGATCCCAGGGAGTCCAGTGGTCGTTGCCCGGTCTTGGCCGGTCGTAGCCTGGCTTTTTCGATCCGCTCGGATCAAAGGTCTCGTACATCCCCTTGGCGATTCCCTTGGCTTGACTGAAACCCTTCAAAGCCGAGTGATGATTGTTGTGCCATTTTCCGGTGAGGAAGGTATCGTATCCGGCTTCGCGGAAGACTTCGGGCCACAGCTTGGCCTCGGTCGAATCCTCGACTGCGAGGGCTCCCCGGGAATTGGCCCACTTGTCCAGGTAGGGCTTGTTCTTGGGGGCCCGGAATACGTTTTGTCCCGTGATCAGCATGGTGCGACTGGCCACGCATACCGCTCCCGACCACGAGCCTTGGTTGAAGCAATGGCTGAAGAGGGTGCCTTGTCGGGCCAAGCGATCCAAGTTCGGGGTCTTGACCTCCGGGTTGTTCACCCCCCCGATTGAACGGGGGGACTGATCATCGGATATGATGAACAGCACGTTGGGTTTTTTGGCCCAAACGCAGACCGGCCCCGCCGCAAGCAGCCAAAGAAAGAACCGGGTCATGACTTGAGTGTTCGTTTACCAGTCGTCAGTGCGGAAGGGACCGGCAGGCAAGCCGTCGATGTTGTAGAGGTTCGCATCAGCCGGGTTCATGGTGAAGGCATAGCGGGCGGCCACCGGCTTTTTGACTTCCTTGGAACTTACGATCACTTTGTCACCCTCGATTCTGGCTTCCGCCCAATGCCATTTCTTGTCTTCTCCGGCAACCGAGAAATGTTTGAGTTTACCGTTTTTGACGTCCTGCGTAGGGTTCAAACCGTT
>JAYOII010000042.1:0-14081 GCA_038118685.1 Opitutia bacterium | reverse complement strand
TCGAACGCGCCCTGCCCGTTCTGATCAAGGAATTGGAGCACAAGAACCTGATCGTCGTAACCCATGCAGCCCGCACGATCGAGCTCCTGGGGGCAAAGGCGAAGGATGCGTTACCGGCCATGCAGGCCTGTCTCAAGCGGGCCCACGAGATCCGCCCACCCGATCTCTCACCCGTGATCGTACTCCCCGGGGACCAGGATATGGCCATGTTCGTAGGCTTCTCCTGCCAGGCCTTCCTCGACAACCTGCAAGGCAAACGATAGTTCGAAAAAATGGCAAACCCCTCGTCGGCTTTCGAATTGCGTCCCATGAAAACGGACGAATGGGACGTCGTAGCCGAGCTTATTTACGAATCAACGAATTCATGGTATGTCGGGAGTGGGAAAAGCCCGATCTTTAGCGGACCGACTTCCGACGCCCGCCTTTTCTGCGAGGTCTACGAAGCCCTCGACCCGGGTTGCTGCCTCTTGGCGGTCTGCCCGAAAAGCGGAAAGGTTGCCGGGTCCTGTTTTTATCATCCCCGCCCGACTCACGTCTCGCTTGGGATCATGAACGTCCATTCGGACTTTTTCGGGCAGGGAATCGCAGGTTCTCTGCTTTCTTGGATCATTGCCTTCGCCGATGAAAAAAAGGTACCCGTCCGCTTGGTCTCCAGCGCCCACAACCTCGATTCCTTTTCCCTCTACACGAGAAAGGGGTTCGTTCCGTTTCTGAGCTTTCAAGATCTCTTTCTCGAAGTTCCCCAAGACGGCCTGAACGTTGACTTGCCCGAAAACGATGGCATTCGGGAAGCCGGGCTTGAGGACGTTGCGGACATGGTCGAATTGGAACGCGAATTGGTCGGGATCGAACGGGCCAAGGATTTTTCCCATTTCATCGAGAATGCGAACGGTATTTGGAAGACGGTAACCTATCGGGACGAGAACGGGAACCTGCTTGGTTTTCTATCCTCCGTCAACCACCCCGGAAGCCGGATGATCGGACCCGGGGTCGCCCGCTCGGAAGAAGTCACGACCGCCTTGCTGGCCACCCAGCTCGACTTCTTCCGCGGACTTTGCCCGGTCTTTCTGCTTCCCGTCGATGCCGCCCATGCGGTTAAGACCGCCTATTCATGGGGGGCGAGGAATTGTGAGATCCATTTCGCCCAGTGCTTGGGAGAGCCTCCTTCGACCAAGGGCGTGATTATGCCCACTTTCATGCCCGAGACCGGATAAGCTCCAAGAGGCAAAGTGGATTCGGCTTGTTCCGATTCTATTTCAGTCAACCGAAAGGCAAAGACAAGAAATTGGTCTGTGAAAAAAAAGTAAGGAAAAACAAACTATCCGCATGACAAGGCGGACAAAAACAGCTTATGATCATCCCATGCTGAATTTGAGTTGCCAGAGGATCGGGAGAAGAAACTTCCTGCGTCTTGGCGCTCTGGGCGGGGCTTGCATGCCCGGTTTGCTCGAAGCCCGCACCCTCCTTTCCCAAAACCCCAAGTTGGTCAAGGACCGGGCGGTTATCTTTCTTTTCATGCACGGCGGACCCAGCCAATTCGAAACCTTTGACCCGAAGATGGACGCCCCTGCGGAAATCCGCAGCATGACCGGGGAAATCCCCACCCGCCTTCCCGGAATAACCTTTGGTTCGACCTTTGAAAAACTCGCTCAACTGAACGACAAGTTCTCCATCGTGCGCTCTTTCTCGACCCAAAGCGGAAGCCATGACGCCCGACCGTTGGTCGACCCGAAACATTCTTCCGGTGCCCACATCGGATCCCATTACGCTCACGTCGCGGGAACAAGTCATCCGCAAACGGGAATTCCACGAAACGTCATTCTCTATCCTCGCGCCGTCGAAGACAGCGCCATGCCGGCCATTATGAAACTCGGCAAGTTCAATGCGACCGGACCTCTTGGAACAGCCAACGAGCCTTTTGCCCCGAGCGGAGAGGGTGGACTCAAGGAGGATCTCAAGATACGATTGGAAGCAAGCCGATTGACCGATCGCAAACACCTCCTCGGAGCGGTGGACCAATGGAAGAAAACGGTCGACCGTGTGGGGGAAGGTTCCGGCTTCGATCATTTTCACGGCCAAGCCTTCGACACCTTGTTGGCCGGGGTGGCGGACGCTTTCGAGATCACCAAGGAAGATCCGAAGTGGATCGAGCGCTACGACACCTCGAAATTGATGGACGTCTCCAAGATCAGCAAGCGGTGGAACAACCACGAGCGCTATCGCGACCACGTGAACTCTCTTGGCAAACTCCTCTTGCTCGCCCGCCGGTTGGCCGAGCGCGGATCGGGCTTCATAAGCGTGACCACGAATTTCGTTTGGGACATGCATGCCGACAAAAACAACGCCACCATGACCGAGGGCATGGATTACGTCGGAAAGCCCTTCGATCATGCCGTGAGCGTGCTCATTCGAGATTTGGAAGCCCGTGGTCTCCAGGACAAGGTTCTTCTGGTCTGCTGTGGAGAAATGGGCAGAGGGCCCCGCATCAACAAGAAGGGCGGGCGTGACCATTGGGCGGGATCGAGTCCCCTGCTGATCTACGGAGGTGGTCTCAAGATGGGCCAAGTGATCGGAACCTCCGACAAGAACGGCGAGCAACCCGAGGACATCCCCGTTTACGTCCCCGATCTTTATACGACCATCATGGACCGCCTGCTCGACTTGGGCGCAGTCCGCTCGACGGCGGGGATCCCCGCGGAAGTCTCCCAGGTTCTCCACTCGGGCAAACCCATTCCCGGACTGAGCTAAGCCGGGGAATCAATCCCCCGGCATGCTTTTGCGTAGGCTGATTGCCTTGGGTCCGAAACCTAGGGCCTTCGCCTCCGGTTGGCAAAGGACGACCCGGGTCCGTTCTCCAGCTTGCCCGTAATCGTAGCCTTGAGATCGGAACGAGGACGGTCGCGAGAAAGCCCGAGCATATAGCCGAGACGTTTCCTGTATTCATCCTTGAGCTCGTTCCAATCTTGCCTGTTACCGATTTCCCCAAGGAACGAATCCTCGATTTCAAGGGTCTTCAGCTCGAGGTAATTGGCGAGTATTTCGTCCCCTTCCCCACCGAACGCCAACAAGGGGAGCAAAGGTCCATAGGCCAACAATCGGAAAGGAACGGTTTTCATCAAATCAATTCTCGAACATGATGACCCGAAACCTCAACTCCGAACCGGAAAACTTGCGAAAAGGGCTATTTGACAATCTTTGCGACTTCTTCCTTGTCCGGGGGATCAAAACTTGCCTGAAGTTTTCCATCGGAAACTTTCCAAACCCGCAATACTCCGGATTCTCCCCCGGCAACTACAAGACCGCCACCGGCTGAAACGCCACCGGTATGAAGAACGTCGACGGCACCGGCCAAATCACGGACGTTGGCAGGGTTCCCCATCGGGACGCGCAAGATCCTGGCCTTTTTTTCGCCTGTCGTAACGAAGGCTTGATCAGTCAAGCCGATGAAACGGATGGAGGTGATCTCTTTCTTGTAACCCGACTGTTTTCCCGCCCGGTCGCCACTGACCAAATTCCAAACCTTGACCTCCCCGTCCGCACCCACGCTGGCCAAAGTCCTCCCATTGGCTTGCAAACTAGCCCCAAGAACGAGACTGGTATGCCCCTCGAAGGCATGAAGTTGCTTGCCCGTCTCCCGATCCGTCACCCGTGCGAACTTGTCCGCTCCCCCGGAGACCAGAAGCTTTCCGTCACGGGAAAACTCGACCGAATTGACCATGTCGCTGTGGATATCGGGAAAATGCTTGAGCATGGATTTCTTGGCCAAGTCCCAGACAATGATTTCCCCCGTCCGACTGGGGTCCCCACCGCCGCTCGCCAGGAGTTTTCCATCCGGAGCGAAAGCCAGTGCGCTTACCCGGTGCACGATGGGGGTCTGGGCCAAATCACCCCCGATCATATGGTCAAGGGTCCATTCCCTCTTGAAATCAATCACCGAGGAAACTCCGTCTTGATCGACAAAGCCAAACTTTTGACCGACCCGTCCGAAGAAACGTCCGGGCTGGCCGGCAACCTGATGGGACTCGATCCATTTTCCCTCGTTTGCGCTCGACCATAGGTTGACCAATCCGGACTGGTCCAAGGTAACGACGGCTTTGCCATCGACGGAGAACTCGATGGACGCAAGGAGGCGCTTGGCACCCTCGGCGACCTTTTCCTTCGCCCGCTTGCTTGCCTCCTCGATCTTTTTCAAATCTTCATCCGATCGGGTAGCGAGCTCCTGATATTCCTTGATCTTGGCATCCGCCTTGACCAGGTCCTCTTTGGCCCGCTCGAGATCACGGACAAATTGCAGGCGTGGATTTTCCAAGTCCTGGTATTCCTTTTCCGCCTTGGCCAAAGCATCCTCCTTCTTCTTCAGGTCGGCTTTGGCCGTAGTCAGACTCTTCTTGAGGTCAGCCACTTCCTTCTGGGTTTGGGCAAGCTTTGTCTTGGCTTGGGCCAACGAACCCTCGGCCTCCTTTTTTTCCTTTCTCAACCGGTCGGCTTCCTTCACGGCAAGGTCGGATTTGGCCTTGGCTTGGTCAAATGCCTTTTGCGACTCAGCCACCTGCTTGCGAAAGTCCCCGGCCTGCTTGTCGAAGCCAACCCGTTGTTCTTGCAAGGGCTTCAACTTGGCAAGCAGTCCGGCTTTCTTTTGGTTGGCCTGCTTAAGTGGCTCGGGCATGCCTTCCAACTGCTTGATCATCTTCTCGACCTCGGCAAGTTGGCCATTCAACGGTTTCGTCTGCTTTTCGTTCTGCTCGATTTTCTGCAAAACGGGAGCAAGAGCCGCCTCCTTTTGCTTGGTCGCTTTTTCCAGATGGGCAGTTTCCGCCAAAGCCGCCTTCTCCTTCTTTTCAGGTTCCGCAAGCGCCGTGGTTCTTTTTTTCAGCTCCTCGGTCCTAGTCTTCGTCAGGGTCTCTTCGTCCGGAATCTTCTTTTCCAAAACAACCAAGCTTTCTTCCTGCTTGTCCACGGCCTTCTTTGCCCCGTCACTTTCAGCCAGCGCCTTGTCCAAAGCCTTTTTCTTTTCCGCGATTGGCTTGGCCTCGGCCTCCTTGAGGGATTTCTCGACGGTCTTCTGACGATCCGCAACCTTCTTCCTTTCGTCCTCGCGCTTCTTTAATTCGGCTTTGTAGTAAGTTTGCTCAGTCTTGGCAAAAGCAAGTTCCCGATCCTTTTGAACCGAAGACAGGACGTTCTCAGGGTTACCCTTGAGATCCGCGATTTTCTTACCCGCGGCATAGTCCCACAGGCTTCCCCCGGGCAGAGTCCCGCTCACTGCAAAACGGGCCCCATCGGGGGAAAGGACAAATCGTTGGACGGGCGTCCCCACGCTCATTGACTTGATCGCGCTGCCCTCCTTGAACTTCCAGACGCGCACCGTCGAGTCATCCGCTCCCGAAAAGAAAACGTTCGGATCAGTGGGATGGAAAACCAAGTGACGGGGAACCGAGGTATGTCCCTTGAGTTCGCGGAGGGGTTTCCAATCCACAGAGTCTTCAACCGGTGGAACCGGCCAGGCCTCGATCACCTTGTTTTCCCGGGCCACGGCCAAATGCGGGATTTCTCCGCCCGAGAAGGCAAGCGCGGTGACCGAGGTGAGGATGGTCGAATTTCCCTCGCTCAGGAGCTTGCCATCGTCCAATGAGTAAACCGAAAGTTTTCCGTTCTTTCCCCCAACGACCATGCGACTGGATTTGGGATCAATGGCAACTGCGTTGACCAAGCCGATTTCCTTTCCGACTTCCCTGATCTTCTTCCATTCGGGCAAGCTCCACAGGACGGAACCGTTCCCCTCGCCAAAGCTCGCAACCAGGCCGTTCGCCGGGCTTACGGCAAGCTTGGAATCGAAAGGAACCGGAATTTTCGGACCTTGCTTACGGGAAACGGGCGTTCTTTTCCAAAGCTTGATCGCACGGTACCCGCCCGAGGCGAGGGTTTTTCCGTCCGGGGAAAAAGCGAGTGAATTCACCACGTCCAGATGGGCGGCATCCTCCTTGCCGTAAAACCCGAATTTCGCAAGGGAAGGATCCGCGAGGTTCAAGGGGGCCTTTTCACCCGTGGCCAAATCGTAAAGATGAATGCGGTTTCCCCGCCCGGCAGCCGCAAACCTCCCCATCCCATCAATCGCACTGGCATAAATGGGAGGGTTGGGATGCCGGTACTGCTGCCAAGTAACGGGCAACCTTGCCCGCAGGGTCCCCTTCGCTCCCTGATCGATCCAAAGCTTGAGCAATCCAAGTTCTTCGGGGGTCAGGTTCTTGGCGTCGACCTTGTTCTTGGCCGGGGGCATGATGGGATCTTCCAAATGGGAGGCAACCTGGAAAAGAAAACTGTCCTCCGCATTGCCCGGTTCAACGAAAGACCCTCCGTCGTTTCCCTTTCGAATGTCGTCGGGGGTTTCCATAATGGCATCTCCCTTCGAACGGGTCCGGTTATGACAGGCCAAGCAATTGGCCCGCAGGATGGGAAGTATCTCCTCCTGAAAATCGACCGGTTTGTCTCTCTTCATCTCGGCGATCTCGAGTTTCCCCCGGGAGACAAGGGGGAAGAGAACCAAAAGGGCGAGAGAAATAGATTTGCGTGAAGTCATCATGGGTAAATCAGCTGTTTTTTTTGGGGGCGGGCAGGACGGTCAATTCAATCGACTGGCTAAGCTTGAGGTTTTGGTTCTTGTACCGGAAGCTTGCTTCCAGGGTACAGCTGTGTTTCCCGACGGAAGCTTGTGTTTGAGGGGTAAACTTGATTTCACCGAGGCTCTCGCTCTTGTCGATATTCTGGCTTTTCAAGCTTATGCCCTTGGCCTCTTTGGGCAAAATCAGGCGCAAGGTGACGGGATCCTCGAAATCATGCTCCCGGTCGATTCGGACGGGCAAAACGGCGGGTTCGCCGGGCTTGAGTTCAAGGGTGGGCAAATCCTCGAAGACAAAGGGCGCTTTCTTGACCCGCAGGACGAAAGGCAGGTCAAAATGAGCAAAGTTCAAGTCCATGGGCTTGGCAAAGGCATCCTTGACAACCTTGAGCCGGGCATCGCTCTTTTTCTTTTGGCCCTCCATGAGTTTGAGCTTTTCGACCAGGCCCGAAAGACCGGTCTCGGCCAAGGCGATTCGATCCTGCAAAGCCTCAAGATCCTTGGTCCATTCCTCTTTCTTTCCTTTCGCCGGCTGGAGCTTGTCCCGAATCAGGGTTTGTGATTTATCCTTGAGCGAAGCGAATGACTTCTCAGCCTCGCTCACGGTTTTTTTCAAGGCATCAAGCTTGGCCGATTCAGGTGCCCCGCCAGCCTCTTGCTTCTTGAGCGTGTCACGGGCCTTGGCCAACTTTGACTCCGCCGCCTTCAGTTCACCGGCCAATTTGGCCGACTCCTTCTCCGCAACGCCGAGCGCTGCCTCCGCCTTCTTGAGTTCTGCCTCCTTGGCCGCCAGGCCCTTCTTGTCAGCGTCCAATTTCTTCTTGGCTTCGTCCGTCTGCTTTTTAAGGGCAGCAAGGGAATCAGCAACCTCCTTGGCTTGTTGCTCGGTGGCGTTTTTCTCAAGCTCGTCGTACAACCGGTACTTTCCCTTCCCTCTGGCCAAGCAGATCAAATTGAATTCCCCGGCCGGAAACTTCGCTTGGGTCAGGTTGATCGCCAAATCCCCTTCCTTCTTTTTCTTTGGATCAATGGTGATCTCCTTGATTTTCGAAGCGGCGACCGCCCCCATCACCCGTACCTTGGTCGGGGTGGCGAAGCTCTGGTCCTTCGCCTCCAAGGACACCGGCAAGTTCAACGCCCCCCCCAGCACGGTCTCCAAGATCAGGGGATCGGAGCTCGGGGTCTTGATCATCCCCGCAAGCTCGGCGGATTTCTTCTTGGCCCGGGCCAAAATTTTCGACCGGTTGTCCAACTTGGCTTTTTCCTTTTGCCAAGCGAAGGAGTTGGTTTCGAATTCCAACTTGGCTTTGGCCATCGCCTGTTCGCGCTTCTTGATCTCGGTTGCGGAGTGGGTCGACTTGAGAGAAGTGGCAATCGCCTTGGCTTCCTTTTCCAGGGCACTCACGCCGGCGGTGGCCCGGGTCACCTTTTCGGTGGCCTCCTTGATGGAATTCTCGACCGTGGCGAGTTGCTCGGGAGAAAGCCCCTTCTCCGCCTTCTCGGCCGCTCTTGCCTTGAGTTCCATCTCCGCTTGCTTGAGAACCTCCTTGGCCTTCGGGGTCTCCTTTTCACTCAGGTCTTTCTGTCTTTTTTCCTTCGCCTCCTTCTCTTTGAGAAATGCCTTCATGGACTTGGCGAGTTCAGCCATTTTCGCCTCGCTGTCCGTCTTCGACTTGAGGGTCTTGGCCTCCGAATCCTTAAAGGTCTTGATCGTCTTCTCGGTTTTTTCAATGAGCTCCCCGACTTGATCGGACATCTTCTTCCAGTTCACGGTCAAGCCGAGGGGAGATTCCGATTTGGGCAGAAGAGCCAAATTTCCCACCTCGCTCATTCGAATTTTGGAAAGCGCGAGCTTGGATTGATTGTCATAATCAGTCCAACAGATCTTTGCCATTTTGCAGGACCGGACAACCGGGCGGTCATCCACCTTGGCGGTCCCGGCAATCGAATATTTTCCGTGCCATGGTTTGTTTCCGGAAAAGGCCTTGGCCCGCAGAAGAACGACCACGGAATTCGCCCCTTCGGAAATGCTCTTGGGAAAATAATCAATCCCGGAGGGCAGTCCTTTGAACTCAAGTTTCACTTCGCCTTCAAACCCGTCCTTCCGATCGACGGCAACCCGGATAGGAAAGTTTTCCCGGACCCGCAAGGTCGGAGACTTTAGGTAAACGGGACTTTGGTTGTTGCTCGCGGGCGGAGCGAGCAAGGGATAAGCGATCAATTCGAAATCAGGCGAGGCCTTGCGGATGGAAAGGCGATAGCTCTTGAAGGGGTCCGCTTTCAAGCCGAACATGTCATAGGCAAGGATTTCGAAGGTCCCGTCCGCAGGAGCGGTGAACCACAACGATGGGTCACGCGAGGACAAGTGGAGAAAGGAGTTGCTCGAAGGATGATCTGTCTTGTCCGATTGAGCAATGGTCTTGCGCGTCTCGGAACCATCGTCCTTTGGCGTGACTTGCTCAAGCAACAAGTAAACATGAGAGGGAAACCCGAGGCGCTCGCAATGAATTTCAATCCTGTAAGCATCCCCTTTCTTCGCCTCGAAACGAAAACGATCCCGATCCCGGGCAGGAAAAAAACTTCCCACGAATTCGCACGGGGGAGAAAGAGGGACGATCTCCTCCCCATCGGGTTGTTCCTTGATCCATTCGGTTGGACAAACGGCAAGGGAAAAAGGCAAGGAGTTTCCCTCAGGCGAAGAAATCCGATAGTCGTGCCTCCTTTGAATGGATTCGATCGGGTTTCGGGTTTCCAACGGATCTTCGATTTCCTTCTCGCTGGAAAGGCGCAGGCTCACGTCCTTGCGTTCCAATCCATCCAATCCGGGAACTTTCAACCCGGCAGGTTGTCCACCGGGCAAGTTCCAGCCGTAAACCACCATTTGTTGAGGTTCTCCGATTCGGACAAGGGGCGGATCGACGAATTGAATGCGCGGACGATTGGTCACGCTTATCCGGAAAAGATAGTCCGCTCCCCCTTTGAAAAGGAAATCGTTCAGGCGTAAAAACACCTCACCATCCTGCTTGGCCTGAAAAACCAGAAAGCCCGTCCGGGTGGAAGATTTCAATTTTCGCCCGTCTGAATCGAAGATGGCCAGGCATGGGGAAAACTTCGAGTCAATCTGATTTCCTTCCGACTCAATCACAATTTTTTGATTCGCTTTCAAGGCCATCCGCATCCATCCGTAACGGGAAGATTTGGGGTAACCGACCGCGGTATGGCCAAATTTGATTTCATCGGCTGATTCCATGGTATCCGCGACCTCGCCCAAATCGATTTCCGGAAGGTCGTTGACGACAAATGATTTTTCGTTGGAAACACCGAACTTACCTCCCCCGATGGATACCGTGTACCGACCGGTCGCCAAGTTGCCCGGTACTTGAACGAGAAAAGTGTTCGGAACAAGCTCGCCATCCCCGCCCTTTTTGGGTTTCGCCTTCAGGGAAGGATCACTGAAGAAAAGAGCCTCGGCGTCATCCAAATACTTTCCCTTGACCGTCAACTCGACCTCCGTTCCCCGGGTTCCCGAAGGGGGATAAATGGAATTGATCAGGGCCGAAGGCAATTGATCGGCTTGGCAAAGCCCGATTGAAAAAACCAGAAAGCAGAGGAACGCGAAAGGAAGAAAACGGGTGATCATTTGAAGGTTGGGCATGGATTAGCTGAAAAGTTCGTCGATGGGTGAACCGAAAGGAAGAACGGGATGCGGAAGGATCATTGCGATCTCACTCCCCCCGGTTGGTCGAGATTCTCGAGCAAGCTCCTTCTGAATTCGCTGCAACCGAAGCGGCTTGCTTGCCTCATTCGCATCCGGGGAATAAGGATCCTTCCTTACAGGTTGAATAGGAATTCCTTGGTATTGAAAATAGCCCAAACAATATCCTCGTAGGATTTGCCTTTGTCCGCAGGCGTCTTTTGTCCCTTTTCGTTTTCGACCTCACGGGCCAAGTAGTCCAAGGCAAGCTGGAGCTCCTCCTTCTTGGGGGAACGGGCGAAGGCGACGTAATAGAGTTCCTCGATTTTTTCGGCATCCGTACGGTCCTTGTCCTTGGCGAGTTTCTGAGCCCGCCCCACCCCGCTGGAAAGCTTGTTTTGAATGTCCTTGGAATTGATCAAGTGAAGGCTTTGGGCGAGACTGGCGTCCCCCGATCGTTCGCACTCGCAGGCACTGGCATTGTCGGGTCGTCCGAAAACGGACAGGAAGTAACTCCCGTTGTTGTAACTGTTGTCGGGGAGCATGGTTGCTCGGGTTCCGGGTGGAAGACCGCTGAAACCCGTCCGGACTTGCGTCAGGTCGTCAATCGAATCGAGCAGAACCTCCGCCTGCAGACGCTGGGGATAATGCCGGGCGAAGTTATGCTTGTCCTTGACGTTGTAGTCGTTGGGGATGGAGCTGAACTGGTAGGTTTTCGACCGGCATATGTCCCGGATCAATTGCTTCATGTCGAATTTGTTGGCGACGAAGGTGGAAGCGAGTTCCTCCAACAACTCGGGGTTGACCGAAGGGTTGGTCTCGCGCATGTCGTCCTCGGGGTCGACCAGGCCACGCCCGAAAAAATGCTTCCAGTAGCGATTGACCAAGGTGTGGGAGAAAAACGGGTTGCCATCCTTGGACATCCAATCGACCAAAGCGTGCCTCGGGTCGTCATCCACCGTGAGCTCGGGCGAATCGGCTCCCAATCCGGCGGGCTGAACCGGTTGGTTGTTTTTCTTGTTGGTCGCCTTCGCGACACCACGCTTGTGAAAGATCATCTCCTCATCGGGGAAACGGGTCTTTTCCCGGCCTACTTGCGAAAAGAAAGCGGAGAGCTTGTAATAATCCTCCTGACTCCATTTCTCAAACGGATGGTGGTGGCATTGAGCGCACTGGATGCGGGTACCGAGGAACAGTTGGGAAACGTCCTCGAGTTGGTTCTGAACGGTCTTGACCTCACGGTACCAGGCGACCGGGGGGTGTTGCTCGACTTCACCGGAGGCGGCAACCACTTCGCGGACGAATTGATCGTACGGCTTGTTTTGATCCAAGCTGTCCCTTATCCATCCGTGGAAGGCAAAGTTTCCGCGTTGGTAGGAAGTCTTGGTTCTCTTGTTTCGGAGCAAGGCGGACCATTTGTTGGCAAAGAAGTCCGCATATTCGGGGCTGTCGAGCAATTGATCGATCAATTTGTCCCGCTTGGCCGGGTCTCGGTCGGCAAGGAAGGCCTTGGTCGCCTTGACCGTTGGCAGACGGCCCGTGATATCGAGGGAGACCCGGCGAATGAAAGTGGAGTCCGAGCAGATCTCGGAAGGAGGCATGCCCACCGCTTTGAGCTTTGTGAAGATATGTTTGTCGACGTAATTGGAAGCGGGGGGCAAGTCATCGACCGGAGCGCCCAGGGGCACGATTGCCCGGAAAACGGTCACCTTGCTCTGAAAACGGATCATGACGCCGAGATCGCCCGGTTGTTCGAAAGCCTTGACGTACCCGTTGAGGTCGACCTCCCCGACTTCCTCGTCGTTGACCTCGAAGATTGAGGAACGCGTAACGTCCTTCAAGCTACCGTCCGAGTATTTCGCGGTCACCACGAGTTGCTGCTCGCCGTTCATGTCCATCACGCGCTGGGACGGAAAGACCGCTACCTCTTCCAACACCGGATCGTCCTTCTCGCCGTAAGGCATGCCCTGAGCAATCCAAGAGTGAATCAGGTTGTAATCGAGAGAACCTTTGGCAATCTTCGTTCCGCCGCCATGAGGCGTCTCGTTGGTCGCCTTGGTCAGGAGCAAACTGCGACCGGGGGCAGTGGGAAAAATTCTCCGTCCCCGCCCTTCCTTGACGATATACTCGTAATCCTCTTGAGGTTCGAAACCGAGCAAAGAAAGCCTGAATCCGTTTTGCCCGCCCGACTTGCCATGACACCCGCCTCCGTTGCATCCGTACTTGGTGAAAAGCGGGGTAATCTCGTTGGGGAAATTGACCCGTTGAACCTGTCCCGACTCGGAGGTTCTTACTTGGATCGAACTCTTCAGGTTGCCGGCGGCATGAATGGTCACGGTGGCTTCCCCGTCGGACAAAGGTTTGATCCACCCGTCCGTCGTGACCTCGACGATTCCAGCAGGTCGCGCCTCCATCCTCACTTTGCGGGTCAAGTCGCGCTCGTCCCCGTCGTGATACTTGCCCGTAACCACGATCTGCCTTCTCGCTCCAATTCCGGTCAGGGAAAGCGTATCCTCGGGATAAGCCGAAAACCTAACCTCGATTTCCTTGGGTTCGTCAAAGTTCGCTCCAAGCGCAAGGTTGCAGAGAAGCAAAGAGAGAAAGAAGTTTGTCTTGCTCATATTCGGGCATTCAAAATTTTAATTGTTTTCGTAAAGTTCGTCAGCCGACCAATTCGGAGATCGGACCAAATCCGTTGTCGACCAGATACTGAGGTCTCCCCGACAGGTCGGTCAGTTGTTGCTTGGAGGCGTCGATGCCGAGGTTTTGATAGAGGGTCGCCATGACTTCACCCAAGTAAACGGGACGGTCGGCAGGCTCCCCGCCCTTGGGATCGGAAGCCCCGACAACTTGACCGGTTTTCATACCTCCGCCTGCAAGGAGGACGGACATCACTCGACTCCAGTGATCCCGCCCGGCATTGCCGTTGATCTTGGGCGTACGCCCGAATTCTCCCCAAACCACGACCGTCACGTCCTCCAGCATGGCCCTCTCACGCAAATCCCGAATGAGATTGGACACGCCCCGGTCAAGCTCAGGCAATCGACTTGCCCGCAGGTTCTTGAAATTATCCCGATGCGTATCCCAACCCCCTGAACTGACGGTTACAAAACGGGCGCCCGCTTCGACAACCCGCCGGGCCAGCAGGTAGTTTTGTCCCTTCTTGCCATAGCGCTCGATGACTTCGGGTTTCTCGTTCTTAAGATCAAGAGCCTTGGCCAAGCGCTCGGAATGGATGATTTCAAAAGCTTGCCTATTAAAGGCGTCGAGTCCGTCCATCGAACCGGACTGATCACAGTCCCTGCGGAGAGAATCAAAACTTTTGAGCAAGCCTTCGCGGGATGCATATCGCTTGTCGAAACGGCTCTGCTTGGCCATGTCGTACCGGCCCTTCCCGTTCGTCTTGAATCCGGAATGGGCAGTACCGAGAAAACCGCCTCCAGAAATTCCGCCTCCCAGATCGACGTAAGGCGGAGTTCCGAACCTGGACCCTTGAACCTTGGAAACAACCGAACCAAGGGAAGGCCATCCACCGACGGGTTGCATTCCCTTCTTGGGGCGCCCGGTCATGACGTGAAAGGATGAGTGATTGTTGTGGGTATCCGCAATCGATCGGATAATCGAGCACTGATCCATCTGCTTGGCTATGCCGGGAAGACATTCGGAAATCCGCACCCCGGGTGCAGCCGTCGGAATCGAATCGAACTCGCCCCGAATCTCGGAGGGCGCGTCGTCCTTGGGATCAAAGGTGTCGATATGGGAAGGACCCCC
>JAYOII010000041.1:0-14289 GCA_038118685.1 Opitutia bacterium | reverse complement strand
AAGACCGTAAACCATCATTGAGTCCAACAATTCACTAATGAGAAGAAACTGCTTGGGGTCTATGATTCCCAAATCCCCCACGTCCCAATTCTCTTTGTCGCTTATGGAATCCACCCACCATTTTTCATCCTCTTCGCGGCGTACGATACACCAATCTAGACTTGGTCCTGATTTTTTCATTGGTTTGCCTTAAAAATGGATTTTTTTGTATGTCAACTACCTTGTTTAAAATTTAGAAAAAATTTGTTTATCTTCTTTGAGTTATCTTTATTTCTTTTTGGCAATCCTTAATCGTCAAAGTGTCCCTTTTATACGAAAATTTACTCCGGCCCTTTATTTTTAAATTTTACCCGGAATACATTCATGACGTCGCATGCAATTTCTTGGGCTTTGCGAATCGTTCGCATGTTTTGAAATTCATTACGAAATCACTTGTTCGCACGCAATCACCGTCGGTCGAACTATTCGGGTTGAATTTTCCCGGTTACGTGGGCCAAGCCGCGGGCCTGGATAAAGATGGTCGTTTTCCGGGGATTTCCTCTGCCTTGGGCTTTGGCCACGTCGAGGTCGGAACCGTAACGCCGGGAGGGCAATCCGGGAATGCCAAACCGAGACTTTTCAGGTATCCTGATTTAGGCGCCCTTGTTAACCGCATGGGCTTCAACAACAAGGGTTCGGAGGCTCTTGCAGAACATATTTCCAAATTCTACCCCAAGGGGAAAAGAAGATCCCCTCTGGGAATCAACATCGGCAAATCAAAAAGTACGCCACTTGATCAAGCGGTCGATGATTATCTGACTGCTTTCACGGACGTATTCCTGCAAGCAGACTATATTGCGATAAACATCAGTTCTCCCAACACCCCGGACCTTCGGAACTTGCACCGCGAAAACCATCTGGTCCCATTGCTCAAGAGCATTAGATCGCGTAATCTCGAAATGGCTCAAAAACTCGATCAGGCTCCTTTGCCTTGCCTCCTTAAGATTTCACCCGATGAAGACTACAATTCGTTGGAACGAATTGTATCACACGCAATCGACAACTCGTTTGACGGAATAATCGCCACAAATACCTCGGCAGGCAGAGTCAACGGGTCCCAGGCGTTCGAAAAAGGAGGCCTCAGTGGAAGACCCATTGAACACAAATCCTCTCAAATCATCCGTTTCATCTCCAGATTAACCGACTTCAAATTCCCGATCATTGGGGCAGGAGGCATCTTCAACGAGGACGATGCTTTGCGTAAATTGGATGCAGGAGCTTCCCTTTTGCAAATTTATACGTCTTTTGTCTACAATGGTCCTTTTTTTCCTTCCGCGTTGGCAAATTCTCTTGCCTACAGGAAAAGGGCTTGGTCATAATTATTGCTCATGCATTGATTTTCCACTAAGAAAAATTACTTTAGCCAATGAAACCTTAAAATGAAGAAATTACTTGCCGTGCTTGTTTCCGTTTTCGGGGTTTCTCTCCTTTTGGGTTTTGTCATTATTTTCGAAGGGAATTTTGGCAAAGTAACCGTCTGGTGGAAAGAGATAACGAGAAACAGTGACTGGATTTACTACAGTCCGTACAAGGAGCGGCGAGTCGAATCCGACAGCATTCACTTCGAGGAAGTTAACGCCATTGTCTTTGACGACAAACATTTGTTTTGGAAAGGCTCGGGCGCTTTGGCCGAACCCAAGTTATCGGAGGACAATCTTTTGCAGGAGGTCATTGTGAAATCAGGTGGCTCCGGATACTCGGAGCATGTCGTGGCCAAGGTTACCGGGACCATGGAAAATGAGTTTGAACTCGGCCCCGTAACCGTAGAAAACGGAAAAATCGTAAAAGTTGGCATAAGAAAGGCCACCTCTTGGAATTTCATACCCTTGGCTTTCTACAAGGGTGAAAAGCTCGCTTTTAGCGGGACAGCCGAAGAAAAATATCCCTGCGGTCAGATCATCGAAGAAAAAAAATACCTTTCCGGGGTCTTGCATGGGAAGGTCAGAAAATATGATGAGAAAGGCATACCCCTGCATGAAAAAGATTACGTCAGAGGCCAAAAGCACGGAACGCACATATACTGGTACCCCACTCCGATCGATCCCGATGACTACCAGCCGGCCAAGGGAAGTAATTCGGAATCGCTTTGGCTAAAGTTAAGACAAGAGGCAAAGGATAAATTCGGTCGTGAGTTCGGTGGACAAGAAGCCAACAAATGGGTTGTGGACAAGTATAAACTCAAGGGTGGCAAATTCCCCGTAAAACTGTTGGAACACTGGCGGGAAAACTTAAAACACGGTCTTTTCGAAGGGTACGACAAGGACTTCGACCAAACTTTTGAATCCGAATACGACCATGGTCGCAGAATCAAGCACAAACAACTTGGGAAAAACAAATGATTGGTGCTCAAGGGGGGACTCGAACCCCCACGCCTTTCGGCACTAGATCCTTAGTCTAGCGCGTCTACCAATTCCGCCACCTGAGCATCATGAAAGAAGACGTTAAAGAAAACTTGAAAAAAAGGCAAGAGCATCAATCAAATGAAACAGGGGTTCCATCCGATGGCGGATAATACTAAAAAGCCCATTGATTTGTCTTCAATCGAGAATTTCGAAATTGAACCCGCCTGGGTCAAAACACAAAGTGATACAGGCGCCAATGATCACACCGGCGAAAAACAGAAACGGACCACAAGAGACGAAAAGAGGGACGGAAGGCCAAAGGGTTCTCAAAGAAAAAAAGCGAGCTATTCGAAAGATCGCAATCAAAGAAGGATTGAAACAAACTTTGAATTTCAACTTTTGCCGCAGAGAAATATTCTGGAGAAGATTAAATCGGAAATGCGTAAAACAGGTGTCTCCTATGCCTTGTCGGATATCTGTGAGACAATCTCAGCGAAAGGTGAAAGATATTTGATAAAAATAAAATTCAAAGAGGAACAAGGGAAAAGTTTTATAAAAACGATCGTAGATCAAAAGGTTTTCTCTTCGGAAGAAAAAGCCATAGATCATTTATTCAGGAATAACTTTGATCAGTGTTTCGTAAAAGAATTGGATCAAGAGGAAAAACCAATTAAAACTTTCAGTTACGTTTATCAATGCCCTAAAACGGAAATTCTGTTACCTCCGAACAATTATCATCGGTACGAAGAAATTATCAAACAGCATATCCTGCTGAATGGCATTAGGGAAGGCTATGAAAATTTTTGCAAGAGATTGATCAAGGTAAATGACCCCGAGACCATTAAATTGTGGACTGAAAAACCGCTGATGATCTATAAATTCGCAATTAAAAATGCGGTAGGTAATTGGTTCAGAGGGATTGAACAATTGCGAGCAGGTTTAATCAGGGAAATGCCCAATTCCCTTTTCGAAAAAGAGGCGATAATAAAAATTAGTGGTGACAAAATAACGCTTCTCGAAAGCAACATTAAGGAACAGTTTGAAAGATACTTTAATTTCAAAGCAAATTGGATAAGCAACTTGTTTGCCGCGTGTCTGATAAACCTTAAAAAAAGTCATTTCACTCTTTTTAAGTATTCAGAAAAAAAACACACTTATGCATGCGCATACAAAAGAAACAATCTTCAAGATAATCAATTAAGCAAAAACGCCCAAAAGATTTTGTCCGCACTTAAGAAATCGAAGAAGAACAAGAAAGGTCTGCTTTTGAAGGAAGACAGTTTGAAAGCACTTGAACCCAAGGAAATTCTTCTTGAATTAAAATGGATGGTGAAAGAAGGATACGTTACTGAATTCGCCGATGGTATACTTGAGATAAATTAGAATTTCGTTATTCTTATCTCTCTTTTGCAATCACCTTTGTGTTGGATGAAAATTTCGGTCACTTGACCATAGCCTGTAATAAAGTCTTCAGGCTTCATCCATTCAAGCAATAGTATCCAAGGATGTGAAAGCATAGGTTCAATTTCGTTGAAAAAAAAGTAATAATCACAACTATTCCTGTAGAAATCACAATGGATTAGGTTCATCTTTCCACGATGTAAGTTTACGCGCTGAAAAGAGGAACTTGTTAAGTCATTAATGCCGAAGTAGTTTGCAATTTTGGAACAAACATACGTTTTTCCAGTACCGAGATCTCCATTTAATAAAATGATGTTTTCCGGTTTCATTGATTTTGCAAATTCAGAAACGAAAACATCGGTTTGATTCTGATTTGAAATATAATACGTTTTCATGTTAATCAAAATCACTAAGGAAAATTAAAATTATCATTATCCCATTAAAAGTAGAATGGCTGATTATTGGAACAAGAAGAGTGTTATATTTTTCGTATATATAGGTTAAACAACAGCTAAAAGCAAAGAGTACTGCAAATGAAAGAACATTATAGTGAATGACTGAAAAAACAATAGAGGATATCGCGCAACCCCAAAACACTCCAATTTCTTTCTTGAGCAATGGATAAATCATACCACGAAAGATCAATTCCTCTGTAATTGGTGCGATAATACAGGCTGTTAGAATAATAATTCCTATATTCGAGTAGTTTCCACTTTGTAGTTTTCGCACGCTTTCTTGTGGAGCGAATCCTTCCAATAATATGGAGGAGAAGAATCCTATCAAAAATAAGATTGGCCAAACTTTAATCGTATGGGTAAATCCATTGATTATTGAATCTATGAACTTCGCTTTTGGGTCGAAGGTTTTGTTTTCTATTGCGAAATAAAGTAACGTGCATGCCATCAATGCCATTATTTCATTTAACTTGAATACGAGTACTGCGATCAGCACGATTCCCGCAAACACGATTGCCGTCCAAAGAGAAGAGAAACGGGTGATTTTAACCGTCAGGAACATTTTCAATTTATTGCGTTCCTTAAAATTGAGAAACATTCCCATGAGTGACAAAGCCAAGCTTGCCATTTCACCAATATGTAGATTAAAGGGCAAAGAGTTTCAGCCTACTCTGGTAAAAACACTCTTTCGCCATTCGCAAAAGTGACGAGAACGGACCCTTTCATCTCCAAGCCCTCATAAGGAGAATTTTTGGCAGAACTTCTACCTTGGCTTGTCTTGTACGTCCAACTGCTGTTCGGATCGAAAACAAAAAGATTAGCCACTCTTCCTTCTGCAATGGAGTTATCCACTCCCAAAATACGGGCGGGATTCAAAGACATGGCTCGCGCGATCAAAGGAAAGGGATCGTCCGTCCTTTTTGCCAATTCGCCGAAAACTACCGGTAGCCCGGTCTCATAGCCAATCACGCCGGCCGGCGCCAAATCAAATTCAACTTCCTTTTCATGTTCGTGACATGGCTCGTGAGCGCTGCTTATGCAGTCTATGGTTCCGTCCTTCACTCCTTCCAATATTGCCTTGCGGTCCAAATCCTCCCTCAGGGGAGGCATGGTTTTTGCACTCGGGTCATAGCCCAACAACCTTTCGTCCGTCAAAGTCAAATGGTGGGGGGTTGAATCGGCGGTAATAGGAATTTCCTTTCCTTTGGCTTCCCGTATCAGTTCGACGGAGCCCGCCGACGAAATCGATGTCAGATGCACCCTCGTCCCTAAATTTCTGCATACGGTGATGGCTCTTTGAACGAACAATTCCTCAGCCATGCGTGGATAGCCACCGATCCCCATCTTCAGGGCAATCGGACCATCATGGGCAACTCCGCGGGAGGAGATCGTCAAATCCCGAGGAAACTCAATTACGGGCAAATCGAACATCGATGCGTATTCCAAACCTCTTGCAAATATTTCTGTGTTTTGAGGACTTGACGGGCAATCCGAAACAGCCACAACTCCCGCCTCTTTAAGTGAGCCCAAGGGAGCCAAAACCTCTCCCTCCGACTCCTTGGTCAGACAACCGCATTGCAAAATTTCAATTTTCGTGACTTTGGACGCCTTTTCGCGCATCAGGTGAACGGTTCCCGGATTATCCGCCGGTGAACCGGAATTGGGCATGAGCAAAATTGTAGTATAGCCTCCGAACGCCGCAGCCTCGCCGATGCTCGCCAAACTTTCCGGCTCCCGCAAATGGCCCCGGATATCAACCAGTCCCGGCATTATGATCTTTCCGCTGCAGTCAATCGTTTCGATCGAATCATCCGGTGAATCGAAAGTTATTCTGCCGTTCGCAACCGTAAGATCGCATATTTCGTCCAAATTTTGACTTGGGTCGATCAATCGAGCACCCTTCAGGCGGCAGTCAGTCATTTTTTTTCATGCCTCCTGCTTTTTGGGCGCATAAGTACAGAATGGCCATCCGAACCGCTATACCATTTTTTACCTGATCCAAAATCACGGCTCTTTCCGAATCCGCCAACTCAGAATCAATCTCTACCCCCCGGTTGATTGGACCGGGATGCAGGATAAGCGCATTGGGTTTTAACCATTTGTTTCTGTCTGCGTTCAACCCAAACATTTTCGTATATTCCGACAAGGATGGAAAGTGAGAAGAACTTTGTCTCTCGTGTTGAATGCGCAACAGCATCACCGCATCGGCGTCGGCCAGTGACTCGCGGAGATCATGGGAAACCCGAGCTCCCATTTCCTCGAATTGTCTGGGTACGAGCGTGGAGGGACCCGCCAAGGTAACTTCGGCACCTAATTTTTTCAGGCCCCAAAGGTTCGATCTTGCCACTCTGCTAAACAATATGTCGCCTAAAATCGTTATTTTCCTTCCTTCGAGACTTCCGATTTTCTCACGTAAGGTAAAAATATCCAAGAGCCCTTGACTAGGATGCTCATGGGCTCCGTCTCCCGCATTGACAATGGGGACGTCAATTGTTCGCGACAGGAAGAGAGGTGACCCGGGCGATGAGTGTCTGACAACGATTAAGTCCGCCCCCAAGGCTTGTACGTTCAGCGCCGTGTCTTTTAGTGTTTCTCCTTTTGTCAGGCTACTTGATTTTCCTGAAATGGATATTACGTCCGCACACAGGCTCTTTGCGGCTATTTCAAAAGCTATTCTAGTTCTGGTGCTCGGTTCCAAAAAGAGGTTCACGACCCTCTTGCCCTTCAGGTAGTCGGTTTGGCGATTCGGGTTGGAAATTTCATCCTTGAACTTGGAAGCTTGACGAAGGATGCATTCGATTTCTTCGGTGGTCAGTTCCTCCAAGCTCAAAAGTGAGCTCTTTTGCCAATCCTCTATTTCCATAAAGTGGCTTGTCGAGATTCCAAACTGCCCGGATCTCCATCGCTTTCGGGCAAATGTTTGGGCGGAGAACCCGCCCTTTTGCTTAATTCGTCCTGCCTGCTTTTGATCATTCCACGAAAGATTTCTCGGGTTTTCTGCTTCATCCAAATAGCGGTCGGAGATTTATCCTGATAGTCGGCAGGCCCATTGTTATGAACCCTCGATCTCTCGACCAGATCACAAGTTTGCTCAAATTCCCTTTCGTTGTTCGGATCATAGACCGCATAAGTCTTGCCTCCCATTTGCTTAACAATGGCAAATACAGGTACGTCGCTTGGTCCATCTGCAACGTAAATCATTTGCTCTATCGGTATGCGCCTGTCTTCGTGGGGAATCGAGGTGTTAACGTCGATGGACGGGTTCTTGTTCGACCCTTTGTTAATTTCAAAGATGCATCGGGTCTTGATCGTGTTGTCGACCGTCATGCCCACTTGAGAGATCTCAAGATCCAAAGGCAGGGACAATTCAGTTTGGCTCATGAAATTGGGAGGGACCGGAGATTCGATGAATTCGCAGGCAAAAACATCCTCGAGATAAGCGTATATTTTGCTTCCCCTTATCATTTGAGCCAAACCCGTGCTTATCACGTAATGTTCTATCTTGAAATCGAAACTGGCGAATTCCTGTTCCTGCGGTATCTTTTTGAGTTGCTCAAAAAACTCCGGCAAACCTTCGCAAAAACGGAGTTCGGAACCAAGTTCCATCAGCTTTTGATTGGTCAGGCCACGCATGGGTCCGTTCTTTACGTAGCTAAGCAGGTGGTTAAGATAAATGGTGTCCGAAGAAATCCTCAATCCTCTTTCCGAATAAAGGGCCGGCAACTGGTTGACTTCTTTCCAAAAGATCGCTTCGTCTATATCATAATGTTCAAAAAGAGGTCGTTGCATGTATCCGGGAATCAGGGTCTTGTCAAAGTCCCAAACACACGCCACTATGTTCTGTCCGTGAATTTGATGGTTTTGGCGATTTGGATTCACTTAACTTTTCTTTGTGACTGAATCTTTGGCTAAACAATTTGAATAATGGACCTTATACCAAATATAGATCCCTTTCGGCAACGATACAATGAGTTGGAAGAACAGTTGTCAGATCCGATAATTTTCAAGGATGCAGTACTTGCTGCGGAGTTGTCAAGAGACCACGGAAGAGTAAAGGGCATAATAGAGGCTTTCGAGGAAATCAAAGTTCTGGAGGCCCAACTTGAGGAAACCGAAGGATTGTTGTCCGACGAAGAGTTTGCCGAAGCGGCTCAAGAAGAGATTGACTCACTACAGGTGAAAATCAAGAAGTTAAGGGAAAACCTTCTTGTTGCCATGCTTCCGCCGGATCCCGATGCCGGCAGAAATACGATCATCGAAATAAGAGCAGGAGCCGGTGGGGACGAGGCTTCTCTTTTTGCTGCGGATTTGTTTCGCATGTATTGCAAATACTCCGAAAACATGAATTGGTCCCTCGAATGCCTGAGCCAAAGCCTTTCCGAATCGGGTGGGTTTAAGGAAGTCGTTTTCATGGTCAAGGGGGAAGATGCCTGGTCAAAATTCAAATTCGAGAGCGGAGTTCATCGGGTGCAAAGGGTGCCCGTAACCGAAGCTAGTGGAAGAATTCACACTTCCACCGCAACGGTGGCCGTCTTGCCCGAGGCAAGGGAAGTGGAAATACATATCGATCAAAGCGATCTTGAAATTAGTGTTTGCAGGGCCAGTGGACCCGGAGGGCAGGGCGTCAACACTACCGACTCTGCCGTGCAAATCCTTCACAAGCCATCCGGGTTGACCGTGTATTGCGCGGACGAACGGTCTCAACTAAAGAACAAAAGCAAGGCCATGACCGTCCTTCGTTCCAGACTCTTCAAAATCAAGCAGGCGGAAGAACGCGAAAAATATGCTCAAGACCGAAGAGATCAGGTGGGGACGGGAGACAGAAGCGAAAGAATCCGAACCTATAATTTTCCGCAAAGCAGGATTACCGATCATCGCATAAATTACACCTCTCATGCTTTGAACGAATCCCTGATGGGAGATCTCGATCACCTTTTCAATGCGCTTTACGAACAAGACCTCAAGCTCCGTTTGGAAAATTTGAGCCATGACGAAGAAGGGTGAATTTCTAACCTGCCTGGAAGTTCTTAACAAATCCAGTGAATTTCTGGGCGCCAAGGGGGTGGCTAGTCCCAAATGTGATTCAGAATGGATTGTTTCGTCTATTCTTCAAAAAAAAAGAATGGAGCTTTATCTCTATCCGGATGAAATAATTGGGGAAAAAGAGCTTAAGGAAATCAGATCTTTCGTTGTCAGGAGAGGGAAAAGAGAACCTCTTCAACATATCCTTGGAAACGTAAATTTTGCCGGGCTTAACATTAAATGCGACAAACGCGCGTTAATCCCCCGACCGGAGACAGAAACTTTGGTCGAGCACATTCTGCAAAGGATCGATCCATCCTACGACGGAATCATTTTGGATATGGGAACGGGGTCCGGAGCTATCTTGGCGGCTCTGTGTTTTTCGGGAATCGGAATTGATTACAGCCAAGAGGCTCTTTCCCTTGCAGGCGAGAACCTCAAGGCTTTGAGTTTGCTGAACAGGACGCAATTGAGACAACTTGATTGGAATATTCAAAAAGTAGAGGAAGAGATGGTCGGGCTTGTCGTTTCAAACCCCCCTTACTTAAACGCGGATGAATGGAAATCCGCCGAAACCGAGGTAAAGGAATATGACCCGAAAGCTGCCTTGGTCGCCGAAGAAAAAGGGTTTTCGGAGCTAAGAAAAATCATAGGTGTCAGTGCCAAGGTACTTGCGTCGGGAGGAATGCTTGCCCTTGAATTCGGGGTATCCCATGCGGACCAAATTGAGGAAGCGTTGTCCCTCGAGTACAAAGAGGTCGAAATCTTAAAAGACCTGTCTCATTACAGGCGGTTTTCGATCGCAATCAAAACCTAGCCGAACGATACCCTGCTGAGGCCTCTTCTCTCATAAGGGGGGGGTGGTTTTATGGGATACTTGCCCTTCGCCCAATAAGTCAATCCAGTCAAGCATGATACGAACGCTCTCGTGCAAACGGATATCCAATTCTTTTGGTTTTTCAAATGACCGAGCAGTCTCTTTTTCCCTTGATGGCTCTGGGGCTTCCCCACGGGCTTGCAGGGATTTGAGGGTTTGGTCCTGTACGATCTGAAGGTTTACCTCCGAAAAGGGGAATGACTTCTCGGCCAAAGACTTATAGGTGTTGGAAAGCCCTTGCGATACTTCTTGGTCGGAATTTTTTTGGGAAAGGCGAGTCGCCAAATTTAGGGACAAAGTCTTGGTCTCCCTTTTCTTTTTAAACCAAGAGATGTTCTCTTTGAGGTACCTGAATTCCGATAAAGTATCTTGGCGTTCCTCGCTAAGTGTCCGGAGTTTCTCGACATCTTCAAGAGCGTACAGAAACTCTTCGTCCGGTCGACGAAAGTTGACCGCGGGTATACGATCCCATTCAAGGGCATTATCCAAGTCGGATTCGCCTATGGGAAGAAACGTATTGATCGTATCTATGGAAATATCGCTTTTGACACCCCCTATCTGAGTGCTGTCGCCAGATGGTAGATAATATTTTTGGATGGTGATTTTGGCCGCGCTCCTCTTTTTGGAGACAGCGGCAAAATTCAGGGGCAGTTTCATCGGGATCAGCGATTGTACCGTTCCTTTCCCGTGTGTTGCTTCGTCACCCACTATGATCGCTCTTTTGTGATTTTTCAGAGCACCCGCTACAATCTCCGAGGCAGAAGCACTGTACCTGGAAACTAAAATGATCAAAGGCCCGTCCCAAGCGAGCTTGGGATTGAAATCAAATTTTTTGCGAATCTTGCCATCGGTACTCTTGACCTGAACAACAGGGCCTCGGGAAATAAAAAGGCCAGCCAGGTTGACCGCCTCGCTTAGATAACCTCCGCCGTTTCTGCGTAAATCCAAAATCAAGCCTTCGGCCTTGAGGGTTTTCAACGCCTCGATCAGTTCTTCCACGTCGTCCGTGGCTTTGGGTCCATTTCCAGAGGACCCGTAAAAGGAGGGCAGATCGATCACTCCAATCATTTTGGTTTTGTCCTCTTCGCCTGTTTTGTGAAGCGTAGCCGAAGCCAAATTAGCCGTAAGCTTTATTTTATCACGTATGATTCGAACGATCTTGGGGTTGGCGGGGTCTTGAATCGGTTTAATTTCCAAACGAACCAAGGTATCCTTAGGCCCCTTGATCAACTCGACTATTTTCTCGAGTTTCATGTTCACGACGTCAATAAATTCACCTTCCGCTTGAGCTACCTTTAAAATCACGTCGTCAGGCTCAAGCTCACGAGAACCCTCTGCCGGACCACCCGGCAACAATTCTTTGATCGTGCAAAAGCCGTCTTCGTCCCTTAGCACGGCTCCTATGCCGACAAATTCGTTGTTCATTTGCTGATCAAATTTCTCTTTCTCCTTGATATTCATGAAAGTCGTGTGCGGATCAAACATTTGCGTCAAGGTAGAGAGATAAAGTTCCTGCACGTCGCTGGATTCAAATTCCAAAATATTCTTCTTCCACCTTAGGTATCTTTTCCTAATTTTGTCACGAGAATTGGTTTTGATCTCCGCTAAGTTGTCGGGGGACAAGCTTTCCCCCGATGAATTCGCATCCAATTGCTGAAGCGTTTCATTGAGCAATTCGAAAGAAACCAATTTCTTCCAATGCTCTTCGAGTTCGGATTCGGATTGGGACCAATTGGCGTTTTCCCGATCGGTATCGAAACTCTGATTGGTATCCAAAGCCATATCGGTATCCAAATAGGAAATTGCCCAGTTGAGACGCTTTACCGATCGCTTTTTGTAATCGTTGTATATTTCGAAACCCGGAAAAAGGTTTCCCTGTTTGAAAAAAGTAATGAGAGTAGCGGAAAAGGACTTGTGGTACTTGTCTACCTGCTTTTGCGTAAAATAAAGTTTTTGCTTGTCCAACCTTTCCAAAAAACTGGAGATAAATTCCCGTGGCTCAAGCTTGTCGATCGGAACCTTGTTGAAGTGGGCTTGCTCCAAAGCCTGAACCAGCCACTTGGCTTCATGTTTCATGAGGGGTGTGGGTTCCAGGCTTTTGCTTTCGATGGATTCGGGTTCGCAAAGGCCAGTTTTTCCGAAGAAGACAAAAGGCAAGAAAATGGCAAAATGCTTAAGCAAAGTGAAGAAGATGGGGGGATTCATAAAGTTTTAATGTTGATAGCATTAATGTTTGTTAAGCAAGCCTTTTGCTTTGTCCAAAGTATTCTTTTCTTTTTGGCTCAAAGCACCGAAACCCTTCTCGTTGATTTTGTCCAAAATTCGATCGACCTCGGCTTGAAGGACCTGATGATCCGACAGATCGACGGAATAACTCGGTTTGGCTGCTTTGGTTTTGGTAAAGAAAAAACTAGGTTTTTTGCCAAAAGAAGAGGCTTTAGGCTTCTTTGTGGTAAAAACGAAACTTGGAAAAACCCGTCCAGAAAGAATAAACCAATAAACAAAAGCCCCCGCAAGCATACCACCCAAATGAGAAGAGTAAGTTGCCCCGCCGGCGGAGCCACGAAGCTCCCAAAAGAGAAAGCCAAACAGCTCGAGCCCTAACACGCCCATAAGAATATATTTGGGTTTGATCGTAACCGGAAGCACCAACAAGAGCAAAAACGTTATCGGTCTGTCCGGGTGGCTGAAACAAAAAAAAGTTAGCAAAGACAAGACTACGCAAGTTGATCCGCTCAAATAGATGGATTGATCCGAGTAGTGAAAAACCAACCAAAGCAAAGCGCCGAAAAATACGGAAAGAGCACACAACCAATAAAAGTTTCGGATACCCAACTCACTCTCAACGGATCTGCCGATAAAATGAAGACCTAACAAATTGACGATCAATAGTAAGGGGCCGGTATGAAAAAAAGGAAAGGTGGCGATCGTCCAAACAAAGCCCCGATCGATAAAAAGACCCGAGAACCAGAACCATTCCACGTGAAGGCCTTGGTCTAAACTGGCGCCTGAAAAAAGAGCATAGACAACTTGGACAAGGAAACAGCCAATCAGGACGACGATTAACTTGTCGATGGAGGAACGGAGGCCACCCGCAAATGGTTTCTTCATATAACTCCGATCGTAAAGCATGATTACAACCTACCACTAGCATGAGTATGAGCAAACAGATTTGGCGGAAGGATTTATTTTGTTTAATTGAAACTCTTGCCAAACTTTGATTGAGTCAGGTTAGTGCGTCCTCCCATTACCTACGCTCTAATTCCTTTGCTTGTCGGCCTACCGGTTTGCGGTGGCGGTGACTTGTCCTTTGAAAAATTCGCTGCTTGTTGTTTGATCATTGCTTTAGTGTATTGGTGCGTAAACAAAACAAAAAAAAGATCACTGATTTACAGAAAGGTAATCGGAATCTTTATTGGGATTGTATTGGTTTTTGTAAGCAAACGTGACCAATTTCCAAAGAATGCGGAAATTATGGAAAAAGAGCATTCAGATATTTGGAAGATGATGCCACCAAGAGAACTTGACTTAGCGTTAAGAATTTCGGGAAAAAAAGATTTGAGAATCAAAAACGATCCTAATTATCAAGTATACGAAGGTTATGTAATCAATGCACCAGAAGTTAGAATGGATTTGATTAATAAAAAAGGTACCTGGATACTAAAAAAAGATAACGATTTTCAAGAAATATTAAGAGGAGACACAGTGTATTTGCGTGGAATAATCAAACATCGAAGTTGGAACGAATCACAAAAAGGAGAGACAAGAAGAAATCAATACTATATTGACCACATGTTGATTTCAAAGGTGGAACAAAACAAGGAATTCTTTCAGAATATTCGACGAAAAATTGATTCGATCCTTGATGGAATTGAAAGTAAGGATGAAAAATACAAAGGATTTGTCTATGCTTTGTTATTTGGCGATAGAACACGGTTGGGTGTGCAAGAAGTAAAATTGTTCAAGGAAACTGGAACGATGCACTTATTTGCGGTAAGTGGCCTTCACATAGGTATTGTGTATTTAATATTTAGTTTTATTTTGAGTCGAATTTTTGCAGGAAGATCAATTTGGATCGCTGGATCATTACTATTGGTTTTCGGTTACGTAGGTATCGTAGGTTATGCTTCTTCGGCATGCAGAGCATTCGTAA
>JAYOII010000040.1:9117-14382 GCA_038118685.1 Opitutia bacterium | reverse complement strand
ATGACCTCACCGAGGAAACGGAGGAGATCATCCTGCAAAGAACGAAAAACCAAGTTGACCGGGCAAAGTTTCTGCTAGAGGGCGCCATCAAGAGAAACAAGCAATTCAACGAAGTGGTCGTTCCAAGGGAAGTGATTTCCATCGAGGATGCCTACGACCGCAAGAAACTATCGATGGCAACCATCAGAAAAATCCTCCCCGTGGAATTGAGCAAGAAAAAGCTCGAACTGCAAAAAATCGACGAGGAAAGAGCGAAACTGCTCAGGATCAGGAAGGAACTGGAGTTCGATCTCAAGCAAATGAGCCCTCATTCCCCGGCAGCGGGAATCGTTTACTGGGGAACCTTCAAGAGGGGGAAATGGTCGGGAACAACCAGCTTCGAACCAAAACTCCGAAAGGCGGGCATGATCAAACCCCATGAGGAATTTCTTACCGTCTCGCCAAACAAAAGAACCCAAGTCCGAATTCAGCTTCCTGAAAAATACCTTGCCGACGTGAAGACCGGAATGAAAGGAAAGATTGAAAGGCTTACCCATACCGGTCAAAAACTTGAAGCCTGCCTGACGAAGATCGAAGAGATTCCGATCAACCCCGGACTTTATGACCTGACGGTCGAGGTCGTAATCCCCGAAGACCAAAATCTTCCTCTCCCGGGAACCTTGGGCAACCTCAAGGTCGTCGTTTATGAACAAGCAAACGCCATCACCCTCCCCTCCTCCGCAGTCTTCAGCGAGGACTCCGACCCCGACTCCAAATTTGTCTGCCTCCCCTCGAAAAATGGCAAAACAAGAAAGAAAAAGGTAGAGGTCGGGAAAAGGTCCGGTGACCGGATTGAGATTCTCAAAGGAATCCGTTTGGGCACAAAAGTGTTGGCCGAAAAACCAAAGTCTTGAATCGCGCGTCACATCCCTCCCTTCCCCGAAGGTTGATTCAGGCGGGCTTCTTGCTTGTCCTTTCCTGCCTGAGCTCTCTCCTTGGGAAAGACGGGAATCATTCGGACCTTCTCCCTTCACTCTCCGGAAACGAGGTCCGGTCTTCCATCGATCGGGGATGCGAATTCCTAAAAAAAATACAAAACGAAGATGGCTCCTGGGGATCAGCCCGCCAAACCAAGGGCCTTAATATTTTCGCGCCGATCCCGGGCGCTCACCGCGCTTTCCGGCTTGCCGTCACAGGGCTTTCCATCTCCGCCTTGATCGAGAACAAGAGCGAGGACGAAAAATATCTGAAAACGATCCGGAAAGCCGAGGATCATCTGCTTGAAAACTTACCCAACCTTCGCCGGGCAACCCCAATGGCACTCTATAACGTTTGGGCTCATTCCTACGGATTGCAAGCTCTTGCTCGCATGCATAAGCGGACGAAGGAATCGGACCGCAGGCAAAAGATCAAAGGAGTCATGGTTCAACAAGTTCAAATGCTGCAGAAGTATGAGTCGGTGGATGGCGGATGGGGCTACTACGATTTCAATCTCCAGACCAAGCAACCGTCCGGATCCTCCATTTCCTTCGTGAACGCAACCGGGTTGGTTGCTTTGAAGGATGCCCAAGATCAGGGAGTGGAAATCCCGAAGAGACTGACCGACCGGGCCATTGCAGCCATTCACAGGCAAAGGCTACCCGACCACAGCTACTTGTACGGAGAATACCTCAAGTACAAGCCCCGGCGCGGGATCAACAGACCGGCCGGCAGCCTCGGGCGATCCCATGCCTGCAACTTCGCGCTTCAGCTTTGGGGAGACAAAACCATTACGGACGAAGTGCACAAGATATGCCTTGATCGATTGATCAAGCGGAACGGATGGCTCGACATGGGCCGCAAGCGGCCTGTGCCGCACGAATCATGGTTCGCGGTTGCAGGTTACTTCTTTTACTATGGTCATCTTTATGCCTCGTTTTGCATCGAAACGCTCCATTCCGAGGATCGCCCCATCTACAGGCAGGCACTCGCATCGATTCTCGTACCCCTTCAGGAAAAGGACGGCTCATGGTGGGATTTTCCCTTTTACGACTACCACCGACAATACGGCACGGCCATGGCCCTGCTCAGCTTAAAGCGTTGCCTTGAATCAAAGAAAATCGATTGAGAAATTCTCGTATTGGGGTTCACCTTCCCTTTCATCCTCAACCTTCGAATGCCAATAGTCCCTCAGTTTGACCTCAACCGCATCAATCATCTTCCTCGCCTCGGCTTTTTCTCCTTCGACCCAAAGCTCCACGGTTCCATCGCTCAAGTTCCTTACGAAGCCGGTAACCCCGAAGCTTTCGGAGATGTTTTTAACCTGCCAACGAAAACCCACCCCTTGGACACGACCGGTATAAACGATCCGAAAACGACTGATTTCAAGTTTTTTATTCATCGATGATGAAAAGCATTCAAGTTTTTAAAAAAACTATTTGACCTCGAACAAGCTACGGGTGAAAAGTTTGATATCCTCTTTAGCACAGCAACCTTAAACGCACAAGCAAAGCAATGAGCCAATACGAATTCGACGGTAACAATGATGGCGAATGGGAAGACAATGGCGACATAGCTTGGAACGAGGCGGATTGGCAAAAGTTTCTGCGCAAGTCCGACAAGGAAATTTCCCGGTTCATCGCCGCATACAACAAGTCAAAGGAAGCCCCCGACCGGTTGGATGCCATCGCAAGCATAATGGGTTGGCAAAACGAGGATTGGGCGTCCATAGACGACATTGAAATGGATGAGGAACAGATGCGACAGCTCAAACCTCTGGACATGGAGGAGGTCAGGCACATGGATCCCTACACGATCCACCGCCACCCCATCTACATTTCCTCTTCGG
This sequence comes from Opitutia bacterium, assembly GCA_038118685.1. Taxonomy (GTDB): domain Bacteria; phylum Verrucomicrobiota; class Verrucomicrobiia; order Opitutales; family Seribacteraceae; genus Seribacter. Next base: position 11,576 of record JAYOII010000040.1, on the reverse strand, counting down.
CTCTCTACAGTTACCTACGCAATGCATGGGAACACCTGATGCGCCACAACCGACAACAACCGGAGGCTCATTTGGCATGGGGATACTGCGCCAGTTTGGCAGATGGGGAAAGGCACAGTTTTTTGGCCGCCAACTGCTTGGACTTGGGTGATTACCTCTTGGCGGTATGCCACTTGAAAAAAGCCCATGCCGCCTTGAACGAGTCCTTGCGGATCAACCGGCTTTTCTCTCATCAAAACGAAGGTGTATTCGAAGAGTATCTCAAGGAAACGAATTTGCGCCTGCACGATCTACGTGAAATTTGGCTTCGCGTGATGCACGACTGCAGAAAGTAGCTTCCCCTTCAACTGAATTCCCCAAAGCTCGCGCAAGCGGGCTTTTTTGCTTGAACACCCAACTTCTTCCCATCTCAATCCCATGAATAAAGCTTGCTCTTTCCTTCGCTGGTTTCCCTTTTTCTTGGCCACGATCATCTTGTCGGGTTGCGCTTCGCTTAACCTGAAACCAAACTCTTCCGACCACGCCAAGTTTATCCCCGAGGACGCCTGGTTCATCGCCACAATCCGCCCCGGGCAAATCCTGGAAAAGATGGATTACGACTCGTTCGTCCATAGGCCGGCCATCGCTTACCAATACTCGACCGGTTCTCTATTCGAATCGATTGATCCTGAAAATCAAAGGGAACTGGACATGGCGCTTTACGTCACCCGCATGATCGAGGATCCATCCGAATCCGGTATCGATTTGGATAAGGATTGCTTCTTCTTCGCCGGAAAAGCAAACGGATCCGAACACGAACCATTCATGCCACCCCTACCAAGCTTTGGCTTCGTCTTGCCTTTGGCGGACCACGAGAAGTTCGAAACGATGATCGAACTCATGCTCGAGGCATCCCGCGAGAACGATGAAGTTCGTCGCGCTTCCCGTAATGATCTGCGCCTTATCGAACACGAACATTGGATTCTTGGCATTGCGGATGACATGGCGTTCTTCAAAGGCTCGATCACGGGAAATTCACTTAAAGCCGATGATATCGTTGCATCACTCGAATCCCCTCATGAACCGGAAGCTGCTTTGTCCGAACACCTGATCAAGCCCTTCGATGCCGGGACGTATATGAAAATGGAGGGTTACTTCGATTGGATAATGCTCATGATTGCGGATGAACTGGAAATGCCCGATGAGCTCGTCGAGCAGATGAAGGAAGGCACCTTTACCTATGAAATTACCGGGGAAGACGGACAGCTGACCATCAAGGCGGGTGGAAGTTACGGAGATGCATTCCCCTATGATTTCACAGGAGACGGGGTCGGAGACGCCTTGCTCGGTCTTCTCCCACGCGATTCGATTGCCTCCGCAACCGTCTCCGTCGACATGAAATCCGTTCGAAATTGGCTCAGCGATATCTCGGGTAACCTCGGCGAACTCATGGACATGCCTCCCATGGACGAACCCATCGAGGAACTCGGGCTTACTCCGGATGAAGCGCTCTCCTCGTTTTCGGGCGACTTCGCTGCCTCCCTGATCGATCTGCCGTCAGAGGACGCCCCGCCCGGCCCTGCACGGGAGATGCCCGAATTCGTTTTCGCCATCGAAACCGTTGATCCGGCAGGCACGATCTACCAAAAGATCCTCAAGAACAAACTACTCGCCCTCTTCGACCAGAATGCCCGAGACCCCCTGCAAGCTATGGGTATAAGCCTCGTGGCAAAGGACAACCGGCTCATCATCGGCTCCCGTGGACAAGTCGAATTGCTCAAGTCGGGCAAGGCATCGAACCCGGTCGGCGGGGAAGAGCGCAAACTTCTTGCCGACGGATACATGAACCTGATCCTCGATTTCGACAAGTTGGTCGAAGCCCTACCCTTCGACCATCAGGATTTGAAAGGAGCAGAAGTAGGTGCGCTTTTCGGCCTTGGTCTGCTGGACAAGTTCTCCCTGCAGTCGACTGAGAAAGACGGGTTCTACGAAGTCACCTTGGCGCTTTCCCTCAAGGACAAGGAAACGAACTTCTTCAACCAGTTGGCAACCTTTGTCGGCAATTTCCTCGATCCAGCTTGGCGAGATCCGGAACATCGCCCCCGGATTGACGCTGCCAGAAAGCTGGCCAAGGAGAAACCCGACCATTTCAGCAAAGGCCTTGTGGGCTCCTGGAAATCAAAATGGGAGGACGAAGAAAGCGAGGGGGATTATAGCATCAGCAAGTTCGTAAACCAAGAAGACGGAACTTATTTCAGCGAATCTATGGACGTCTCTAAAGAAGGCTATCAGCTCGAAGGATACAAAGGGACCTGGAAGGTCGTCGGGTCGTCCTATCTGAGTTACGACGAAAACGGTTTGCTTGAATGGGTGGGCGGCATCCTTGAAATGGACGATAAAAAAATCGAGTACTATGAGATTTGGGAATCATACGGTGAATTCGAAGTGAACGCGGACCAACGCGTTCCCGATGATTGGGC
>JAYOII010000040.1:659-9107 GCA_038118685.1 Opitutia bacterium | reverse complement strand
CCCGACCCACCCGAGGGCCTTCGCAATCTGATGGATGAAGGCTCGATCGAAGAGGAAATCCAAAATTAATCGCCAAGGTCCGATCCAAACTTGCCTTGAACCGATAATTGCCCAAGCATCGGGCCAATGATTTCGCCCAAAGCCCTACTCTTCGCGTCGATCCTTTTCTGCGCGCCCTTTCTTAACGCGGCCAAGAAGCCAAACGTCCTCTTCATCTTTGCCGACGACCAGTGTTACGAAACCATCGGACGTCTCGGGATAACCGATATCGAAACCCCCAACCTCGACCGGTTGATGAAGTCGGGCACCAGCTTCACCCGTGCTTACAACATGGGTTCTTGGAGCGGTGCGGTTTGCGTGGCCAGCAGGCATATGCTTAACACGGGACGCTTTATTTGGCGGGCTGAACAGGCATCCAAAAAAGCGGAGGACGAACGGGCCGCGGGACGATTCTGGTCCGAAAACATGAAGAGCGCCGGTTACAAAACCTATATGACAGGAAAATGGCACGTCCGGGCAAGCGCCGAGAAATGCTTCGAGGTTACCCGAAACGTGCGGGGGGGGATGCCCAACCAGACGCCCGCAGGCTACAACCGTCCACTCCCGGGAAAGCCTGATCCCTGGAGTCCATACGATCCGAAGTTCGAAGGGTTTTGGAAAGGCGGAAAACATTGGAGTGAAATCGTGGCCGAAGATGCCGTCTATTTTCTGAATGAAGCGAAGAAACATGCAGACAAAAATCCATTCTTCGCCTACGTCGCGTTTAATGCCCCGCATGATCCCCGCCAAGCCCCCAAGGAATTCATCGACAAATATCCCCTCAGCCGGATCAAAGTTCCCTCCAGTTTCCTACCCATGTATCCATACAAGGACAAAATCCGCTGCCCACACAGCCTGAGGGACGAGAAACTCGCTCCGATGCCGCGGACCGAGCATGCCATCAAAGTCAACCGTCAGGAATATTACGCCATCATTACCCACATGGACGTCCAAATCGGCCGGATCCTCGATTCGCTGGAAGAATCCGGTCTTGCGGACAGTACCTACGTCTTCTACTCCGCCGATCACGGATTGGGGGTCGGACACCATGGTCTGCTCGGCAAGCAGAACCTTTACGAGCACAGCACCCGCGTTCCTTTCATCGTTCAGGGTCCCGGTATTCCGAAAGGCAAGCAAATCGAAGCTCCCATCTACCTGCAGGACGTCATGCCGACGTCGCTTGCCCTTGCCGGATTGGACAAACCGAAGCACGTTGAATTTCAAGACGTTCTCCCCTTGGCCCGCGGAGAAACAAAAAAATCCCCCTACAAGGAAATATACGGGGCTTACTTGAGCGCCCAGCGCTCGATCACGGTCAAGGATCTGAAATTGATCGTCTATCCGGACGTGCCCATCATGCGGGTTTATGATTTGGCCAAGGATCCTTTTGAAGTGAACGACTTGGCCTCCACGCGCAAAGGCAAGGAAGCGATTGGAAAACTGTTTCCCCGCTTGCTCAAGTTGCAAAAGAAAATGGGCGACAAGCTCGACCTGAGAAAATCATTTCCCTCATTGGCAAAGAACTGAAGGAGCCTTGCCCGTTTCAAAGACCCAATTGCATGAAGATCGTAGTGTTGGACGGCCAAACCCTCAACCCCGGGGATCTTTCCTGGGACAATCTCGCCGGACTCGGCGAGCTGAAAGTATACGAACGCACTCCTCCCGAATTGGTTAAGGAAAGATGCATCGGGGCCGAGGTGGTCATCACCAACAAGGCTCTCGTAACCAGGGAAACCCTGGCGGAACTTCCCGCCATCCGATACGTCGGGGTCACTGCAACCGGTTACAACGTGGTCGACCTCCCCTTTTGCGTGGAAAAGGGAATCACCGTGACCAACGTCCCTTCCTACAGCACGAACTCCGTTGCCCAAGCGGTATTTGCCCACGTCCTCCGCTTCACCCACCGGGTCGAGGAACATGCCCATTCCGTAAGGGAAGGAAAATGGAGCAACCATCCTGATTTTTCTTACTGCATCGATTCAATCGAGGAATTGAACGGAAAAAAACTGGGAATTTTCGGGTACGGGGAAATCGGGCAAGCCGTGGCACGACTGGGGCGTGCCTTCGGGATGTCCATTCTCATTCACTCGAGATCATTCGTCAAAGATGATCCGGCCCACGGAAAGGCCCTTCAAGCGGACGAACTCTTCTCTCAAAGCGACGTGCTCACCCTGCACTGTCCGTTGACCCCCGAAACCGAGAACTGTGTAAACGACGAACGCCTCAAGTTAATGAAGAACACAGCCTTTCTCATCAATACGGCGCGGGGACCGTTGGTCGACGAACAAGCTCTTGCCAAGGCCCTCGAATCGGGAACGATCGCAGGGGCGGGTCTGGACGTTCTGAGCTCCGAACCCCCCTCCCCCGAAAACCCGTTGATCAAGGCCAAAAACGGGTACGGACCCCCCCACGAAGCATGGGCCACCCTGGCGGCAAGACAACGGCTCATGCATGAAACCGTTTCCAACCTCCGTTCCTTCCTCGAGGGAAAAGCGAGAAACCAGGTCGGAGACTAAGGGGTTTACTCGAATTTGTCCAAGCGCAGGCAAACAAGCCTGCGTTGGTCGCGGGCAAAGAGCTTGCCATTGGCCAAGCCAAAATGGGCCCGGGCGCCCGTACCGAGAATTTGCTGCCGATGAAGAGTCCGAAATCCCTTGGGGGAGGCTTCCGCTAAGATCAACTCACCGTCCTCGGTAAGAACAATCAGTTTGTCCTTCACCCGGATCAGGTTACCCGCTCCCATTGAGGGAGCCTCCCACGCCACCGTTCCATCCTTCAGGCTTATGCATCGCAAGACCGGTCCGCGCTCCTGCCGGCCATGAAATCCATAGGCGAATTCTCCCAAAGCGACGGGGCTGGAATAATGGCAATCCAGGGCGTCCTTTTTTTTCCAAAGAGCTTTGAAACTTCCTTCGCCCGTTGATTTTTTCCGGTAAGCCCACAAGCCTGCTCCAACGTCGTAGCAGGAAGACAAAAGCACCCGATTGCCTGCGACCAAAGGGCTTGCCGCATTAACCGAAGCGCTGATCGGGGAACGGAAGCGCTCGAAAAAAACCTCTTTGCCCGTCTTCGACTCCAAAGCCAGAAAACCTTCCCTCATGAAGGACAGGACCAATTGCCCGGAATTTGCCTCAAGCGGAACGGCCGAGGAATAGTCGTTCCCATAAGAAGTGGAGGACCATGCCAGCTTCCCGGTAGTCAACTCCAAGGCAACCATTCCCGAATTTTTACCGCCGACGTCGAAAATCGCCTTCCCCCCTGTAATGAGAGGCGAAGAACAACGTCCGAAAAAACCTTTCGGTGAAGAAAATTTTTCGGCCAAGTCCACCTTCCATCGCAAGGAACCATCTTTAATGGACACGGCATGAACCAAGCCTTGCGGCCCATGGGAAACGACCAGTCCGTTGGAAATGGCCGGAGTGGAACGGGGACCGTCTTCCATTCCGAAACTGTCCTGGTAACCGGAGCGGTAGGAAAACCGCCAACTTTCCTTGCCGCTCGAAGGATCCATGGCCCGAAGCACTTCCTTTTCCCCCTCGCGCTCATGCAGAATGAGAACCTCGGAATCACAAACCGGCGAAGCCCATCCGCGTCCGACCTTGACCGACCAACCCAAAGCGTAATCCTTCCCCTTGGGAGGAACCGGGAGGGCAAACGAATCCAAGGAGCCATCATGATTGGGGCCTAGCCAATTTGGCCAGGAAAGTTCCTTGCCGTGCAGGCTGAGGCAGAGAAGAAAGAAAGCTGTAATTCTCATGTCGGAATCAATCATGACGCCAAAATTGGTCGACGATCAAGAAAAGACTTGTCCCAACTGTAACGAAGTCCATGAGTGTTCCTCATGAAATTTGCAATTTGCAACGAGACTTATCAGGGTTGGACGCTCGAGGACACCTGCCGCCAAGTGGCAGAGACCGGATACGACGGTCTGGAAATCGCGCCCTTTACCCTCAACGAAGACCCACGGGAGATATCCGAGAAAGACGCTGAACAAGTCGGTCGATCCGTTCGGGAACACGGACTTGAAGTCGTGGGCTTGCACTGGCTTTTAGTCAAACCGGCTTGGTTGCATCTTACAACCGAGGACCCTCTCTTGAGGAAGGATACGCTCGCGTTCGGTCGACACTTGGCGAGAATTTGCTCGGCCATGGAAGGCACCGTGATGGTCTGGGGCAGTCCCAAGCAAAGAGACCTGCAAGACGGTTGGAAGTACGAGGATGCCAGCGCCCGGGCCGCTGAAATTCTTCACGGGGTTGCCGAAACCGCCCATGAAGGCGGCGTAACCATCGCCATGGAACCCTTGGGCCGGGCGGAAACGAATTTCCTCAATACCGCGGAGGAAACCGTTCGCCTGATCCGTCAAGTCGATCACCCTGCCCTTCGCCTGCACTTGGACGTCAAGGCGATGAGCGACGAAGAAAAGGATATTCCCACCATCATTCGGGAAAGCCAAAGTGACCTCGCTCATTTCCATGCCAACGACCCGAATCTGCGCGGACCGGGTTTCGGGGAAGTCGATTTCGCCCCGATTGCCGAGACCTTGAGCGAAGTGGGATACGATGGATTCGTTTCAGTCGAAGTCTTCGACTACAACCCGGACCCCGAAACCATCGCCCGGGAAAGCCTGGGTTACCTGAAACAAAAATTCTCCCAAGCCTAGGGCAAGTCAAAGATCTTGGCTCTCTTGACGTCTCCCAAGCCGAGTTCTTTGGCGTAACGGAAGATCAAGGCCTCATCGGGTTTCCTGGTGGAAAAGCCTCTTTTCACCCGCATTTCGTTCAGGGTTTGCAGAGCGAAGTAATCGACCGAAAAAGGATTTTCACCAAGCAACAGGATGGGTTCCCGACCCAAGAACTCGGCATCAAAACGTCCACCGCCGGCAAATTGGAATTTACTCAAGTCGATGATTGAAAAGACCCGTTTTTGCCAAATCTCAGGAATGGCGAGTATTTCGGCAACGGCCGCAGGAGCCAACGTTGGTTTCTCCAAAAATCTCTGAGCATTGTCGATCCCACCAAGGGAAAAATTCGCCGCCGCCCCGTCGATGCCCAAGTTCAAACTGTCCATGGCAACCGCCAGGTTAATCCAATGAACCTCTCCTAAAAATAGACGGGACGGCAAGTAACTCTTTCTCTCCTCGATCAATCGTTTTTCCCGGTCCTTGGGATAACGAAGAAAAAAACGAACACGATCTTGCGGTGTCGGAGGCAGGGGACTGTCGTGATACCAGTCCGAATTGAAAAACGACTTGTCCTCAGAGCAAAAGAGCGGATACCCCTTGAAAAACCGGGGTGGGCCCGAGCCCTTGGCAAACCCGGCCGAGCGAAGGGCCATCAAGTTGTGGTCGGCGACAAAAACCTGGCCGTTGCGATACCCCCTTCCTTCGAGAAAGAGCAACAAGGCATCGACCAAAACGGGAGAAACCTGCAAACCCGGAGCGCAGGAGGTCTCGATCTTGATGCCTATCTTGGGCAGAACCGCAGGGCTCAATCGCACCCCCCCTTTGCTTTCCGAAAGAGAAACCAGTCTTTCAATCGAAGCACGGCAAAACTCAACCGTGTTTCCACTCTTGGCCCTGAAAACGTCCATCGAACGGTCATCGGACGAGAAAACCTCATTTTCTTCAGCCTTGCCCGAAGGCCCGAATTCAGTCTCGCCAACCGCCCGAACAGACCCCACCCAAAGAAGGGAATGAAGCAAAATGAAGACCATGGCTTGACGTTTGCCCCTACAATGAAAAAAACAATACATGCGCTTTGGTAAAATATGTTTACGAATAGCAACCTTCGGGTCAACCTTGCTTGCCCTTTTGGCTTGCTCCGAAGATTCGCCCCCACCCGCTTCCGCTCCTCCGCCTCCGCCGCCCAAGTCCCCTCCCGATCTAAGTGATGCGATAGAAAAGAGAATCGAGGGAAAAACGGAGGAGGCGATTGAACTTCTGCGCAAGTACAACGAAGAATTCCCCGACTCTCCGGAAATCCTCATTCAGCTTGGTCGATCCCTGCATGATTCGGGTCAATATGCCCTTTCCGCCTTTCGTTTGGAGCAAGCCCTCTCGGCCGGAGCCGCCCAAACGTTGCTCAAGGAGGTTGCCCAAGCTCATGAAAAGGCAGGCGACGAAAAGTCCGCCCGAAAGCGCTACGCCGAATTTCTCACGGACAACCCGGAGGACACCCAAGCTTGGCTTGCTCAGGCCCGACTGCTGGCCCGGGCAGACATGGACACCGAAGCACTCAATGCCTTTGGTCAAGCTGTGGAGTTGACCAACCATGAGGACTGTCTCCTGATGGCCGAACTCTTCTTCGAGAAAAACCTTCTCGTTCAGGCCGAGTATTGGTATCGGGAATCCGCTCGCAAGGAAAAGGGCATTACTCCCCGCCCTCTCCTCGGTCTCCTCCGGGTCAAGTTGTCGACCAAGGAAGAAGATCAAGCGGAAGCACTGATTTTGGCCATTGAGAAATCCAACCCGGGTACGATTGAAGGAAGCGGTCTGAGTCAAAACGCCGCTGCCCTTCTTCGAAAAAGAAGATTCGGCGACCTGTTCGATCGAGGCTATTCACCCAAGGAAATGACCGTAACCGAACTGTCGCAGGCCTTGTTGGGGAAGTCCGCAGGCGACGCTCCGGCTTCCGAGGGGGATCCCGTTGTTTCGACCGGACCAAAGACAAGCCCGGTCGAGGGAACCGATCCGGCAACTCCCCTCTTGACCGAAGACCTTCCCCCGGACCCGCCTGAAGAAACCGGAGGCACAAGCTTGGCCGATGCGTTTGCCCAGCCTGTCGAAAACGAACCCGACAGCTTGGAGCAGGGGAGAAAATCCTACCTTTCGGGGAATTACACCAGCGCCCTGCTCTTCGCAAGGGATGCGATCAAGAAGAACCCTGAAAACTCGGATGCCTGGCGACTTTCTTCCCAAGCCCACTTTCAATTGGGTGAGGTCAAGGAAGCGGAGATGACCATCCTTGAAGCGATCAGGCACAACCCCAAAGATATCCAAACTCACATGGAGTACCTCCGAATTGCCCGGGAGACCCTAGACGGCGCCCGTTACTTGGCCGAACTGGAGAAGGCGCATGAGCGATTCCCCGAATCAACGGAAATTCTATGGCAACTTGCCCGAAGATACCACATGGTCGAGAGGATGCCCGTGACCGCCGCAATCTTGTATCAAAGACTCCTCGAAACCGCGCCCGAAGCAAGCGCCCTCGGACAACAGGCCAAAATGGAGTTGATCAAAATCCGGAACCTTTAGTCCCTTCCAACCCCATGCGTAATGCCACTCGCTCATGATTTCGTAGCCGAACTAAAGGACAAGGTCGACCTTTACGATCTCGTAAGCCCGTACGTTCAACTGAAAAAAAGTGGATCGAGCTGGGTTGGACTAAGCCCATTCAGTCAGGAAAAGACCCCTTCTTTTTACGTCCATCCGGACAAGGGTTTCTTCAAATGCTTCAGCTCGGGAGAAAAGGGCGACGCCGTGACCTTCGTACAAAAAATGGAAAACTTGTCATTCATGGAGGCCATAGAGTTTCTTTCCGACAGGTTCAACGTCCCTCTGAGGTTCGAGAACGGAAGCTCTCCGGGCCCTTTGTCCAAGTCAATCAATTCGGAACTTTATGCTCTGCACGAGGTAGTCGCGGATTGGTTTTCCCTCAACTTGCGCAACGGTTCGGAGGAGGGTCAGGTTGCCCTTGACTACTGGACGAAGGAAAGGCGGTTCGACTTGGAAACAGCCGATGAATTCAGAATCGGTTACGCCCCCGTAGACCGCTTTGCCTTGGGAAAATACCTACGCTCGAAAAAAATTCCTCCCGAAATTCTTCAAAAAGCAGGTTTGTTCAACAAAGATCTTCAGCGTGGGGAGTTCGTATCCCGATTTTGCGGAAGACTGATGATCCCGATTCGAGAAAAAATCGGGCGTGTCTGCGCCTTTACCGCCCGTAAGCTTTCGGTGACTCCGGAATGGGGTGACAAAAAAGCCCCCAAATACGTCAACTCTCCCGAAACCAACATCTTCAAAAAAGGCGAACTGCTTTTTAATCACGATTTGGCCAACAAAGCGGTCAACGAGAAAACCAATTTCCTTCTAGTGGAAGGTCAACTGGATGCGATCCGTTGCTGGGTCGAAGGATTCAAAACCGTTGTCGCGCCGCAAGGAACCGCCCTCGGTGACAACCAGGCCATGCTCCTTCAAAAATCAAACCCAAGAGGCGTTCAGTGTTTGTTGGATGGTGATGACGCAGGCAAAAAGGCGGCCTTCGACTACATCCCTATTTTTCTCAAGGCTGGAATCAGCGCCCGCTTTTCCGTCCTTCCTGCCGGAACCGACCCCGATCAGATCTTGCTCGAGCAAGGTAGCTCCGGCTTGCAAAAAATTCTCGATCAAGGGGTTTCCCCGATTGAGTATGC
>JAYOII010000040.1:0-649 GCA_038118685.1 Opitutia bacterium | reverse complement strand
CCCATCTCCCGCGGATCGAAAAAAAGTAAGCGAATTCATCTTCAAATCGCTCACCGAAGTCAGTTCGCTTGTGGAACGGGAAGATCATCTCGGGGAATTGAGCCGGCAACTCGGCGTATCGATCGAGAACGTCAAACGAGACTTTCGACAATTTGCACGGGGTCACAGACCCTACGCCCACAGAAGGTCAAATCCAGAGAAAAATACTTCCATTAGAGGCTCTGTTCAGTTGACAACCGCCGAAGATGATTTATTGTTTGTTCTTTTGCATGATAACCGAGTCGCGAGTCCGCTTGCCCACATATTCGACCCGTCTTGGCTTGATCTCAAAGTGCCATCGGGACGAGTTCTTGCCAAGATACTCGCCGAAACCAAGGCAGACGGACCCGTTGAACCCAATCGAATCGAAGAATTCCTGGAAGACGAAGATGAACGTACTGCTTACCAGAATCACCTTTATCAAGATGTTGACGAGGCTGACAGAGAAGCTTTCCCCCAACTTGCCAACCAATGCCTCCACGCGCTTTTTCTCCGGTCTTACAAGCATCGCGAACGTACGATACTCAAAAACTTAAGCAATTCCGGACAAGATCCTGAACTCGCTGAAAACCTCAGACAAGAATTGATTCAAACAAGAAAATGCCTAAGC
>JAYOII010000039.1:14311-14746 GCA_038118685.1 Opitutia bacterium | reverse complement strand
GCGATAAGAATTCCGACCTTTCCGCAAGTCCTGCCGAAACCATCGGCGAGCCTCTTGCCTATGCTTTCCTCCGCCAAGACTTTCGCTCTTTGGTGAGACTCTCCTTTTTCCTCCGTGAAATGTCTCTCAAGGTAGGAAGTCGGTGTCAGGCTTCCAACGACAAAGGCGGCCAAAGCCAAGGCAAGAAACGCGTGCATGCGTAGCCACACGATCCCTCCGATCACAAGAACAAGACCGATTACGAGAAGGAGAAGGGGTGAGATCATGGCTAAACAATCCAGTGGAGAAAGAGGCGGGCCAAGTCGAGCAACTGCAATTTACCTAAAAACCGCCACCCGGTGATTCAGGTTGTTCGTCGGGCGCATGATTGGAAACCGACGGAAGCCCGAAACCAAGGGTGGTTTCCATAGGCAAAGAAAATTCCACAATGCGGTT
>JAYOII010000039.1:0-14301 GCA_038118685.1 Opitutia bacterium | reverse complement strand
CGGTTCACCCGGATTCGGTTTCTTTGCATACCGATAAAGTACAATCCGCGAAGGTCGGAAGAATAGGGCCATTTTCTGGAGAAGACTTTTTCATATTTTCCGTTTTTAGGGAGGTAAGCCGAAAGCTCCATGACTTCGCTTTCCTTGTCCTTGGGGATGACTTTGACCGTCTCCGTCTTGCCCCGGGAAAGCGTGAACTTGGATTGACCAAAAAGGATGCCTACCGGGGAACTGAGTTGAGAACTGAAGGTGAAGTGTCCCTTCGGGATCGCCTTCTCGTCAAAGGACAAGTTCCGGGTCTTCCAGGTTTCTTCTTCCGCTGAAGGAGTAAGGAGAATGAGGGAATCACTTGGCTTCTCTGCGGAAAAGGGCAAGCGTATCTTGGCTACCGATTCATAAGGGTTCTCACCCTCCTTGAATTCATGGGGTTCTTTTTGCCTAAGTAAGTTCAACTCGCCATCCCCGTAAAAGGAACATTTTCTCGAAGGCATGCCGGAGGATACCGTAAAGGGAACGATCGTGGCATTGCCTTCGTTCTCGTTTCCCCAAGGAGCATAGGCGATGTCTTGGCTGCCTTGAGAGTTCCACAGCATGATGGAAAAAAGAGCTTTGGGCAGTGGCTTCTCCCTTTTCTCCTGCGACCAAAGAAGGGTCGTCAGGAAAAACGACAAAAGAATACATAATTTCATCCCTTCACCTTAACGAATTGATGCGTGAAGAGAAGTCTTGTTTTACACTTCGTTTTCCCGCAACCAGCGGAATTTTATGATTTTGAATTTGCGGCCGAAACGTTGGTTGATTCCCTTGCGCGAAATATCCTTGTCCGAGTTGGACATGACTTCTTCATGCGGATCCTGGTTAAGCTTGCGGTCCGTCGGCAAACCGAGAGCGTAGCGATTTCTCGCACCCGTTTGTCCGACACCGGGCAAGTCGGGACCGGCTTCGATTCCATTGGTTATGGGCCGGATCTTTCCGGAACTGTCGCTTTCGGTGCTGTTGCGGTTCAAATCAAGCCAATACTCGCTTCGATCATTCCAAATGCCATCGAAATTACGGTCCTCAAAAGGCTCGTGAGGCCGATGATGCGCAGGGTCCAGCTTGGATTTGACGTAATCGGGCAAACGCTGGACCGTAACTTCGATCCATGAGCGGGATGACATTTGGTTGCTCTCGCCAGCGGGGCTTTCACCCATCACGCGGATAGTAAAGGTATCGGAACGGGCAGCGAGCGAAGGAGCAAGCGGCGAAAGAACGTCGGCCTGAGTAAGCCAACCGGGAATGTTGGCCGCAGTCGCAACGTTCTCTACGGCCAAAAGGCTGTCCGGTGCTTCTCCGAAATTAAAGGCGTTTCTATATACGTCCATCTTCATGGGCATTCTTTCACGGGAAATTTGCATCCCTAATTGATCATTCCATTGCCTGTACGGATCCGGAGGGTCATTCTGTACGGCGGGAATAAGAACGGGCGGATTGGGAATCCAATCACCTACGTTCGCAACGGAATCGTCCGCACGGTAGGCATTGTTGGTATCCACGTGATATTGGGTGGCCCGCACTCTTATGCTTGGATCAGGAAACAAGTCGTTTTTTTGAGTTACTCCTGCACCCCAACCTTGCCTGAAAGTGTACCAGTGTCCGCGGTTATTCGGGTCGGGGTTTCGAACATTGGGCTTGGGTTCGGCCGGACGGAGCAACCCCTGCAAACTGATCGCATGCGTACCGAACTTGGAATCAGCGGATGACGTTCCGTTGTTCTGAAAGCCGACGAAGTGAAAGTCTTGAGTTTTCTTGGCTCTCGATGGCCCGGTCCACCTTTTGGCGGGAACGCGCGGAAGAGCAAGATCATCCTTCGAAGTGGAAAAGCCATCTGCATTGATTCCCGCTTTGGCAATCGCCGCCTGCACGGGACCGCGCAAACCCAAGACCGTATCCCTCGTTTCCCGGGGCCAACGATCCCTGGGCAACCAAACCAAACTTTCGTTACCGGAGGCAAAGGAAGTACGGGCAACCCTGCGGTTCACAAAGTCGGAGAGCGACAAAAAGGGCCCCCGCAACTTGACTTCTTCGACCAGATACTTGGCCAATTCTTCAAGTTGGTCATCGGTCAGAGAAGCGTACCCTGCCCATACGTCGTCCGGAGTGGAGCTTTCGCCCATAACGCGTGGAAACGGAGTTTGGCTTTCACCGTATTCTCTGAGGGAAGAAAGTTGACTGACCCATGCTTCGACGGAAGTGGAATTTACGTTGAAGGCCCCGTTGATCAGAAGGTTGGCCGCATTGGTTTGATGGCGATGATCCTCATCGGAGGGGGAATGGCTTGCCCCGTCGGCGTTCAGGTAAGGAACCAATCTTGGGTTTGCGGATTGCACGGGGGAAGAAAGCGTGGGATTTCTCCGGTTGTCACCGGACAAAAAGTACCCGTCGAAAAGAGCTTGGTTGGCGTAATAACTTTGGTCCAGGGTTACGTTTTGATGATTGAATTCGTTCTCAACGTCACGGACCGTTCCGGCACCCGTGTCCAAATTCGCCAAATCCCATGGGAAAAGACGTACTGGAAAATAGTTTCCCGTAAATTGATCAAGGTATTCGAAGCTGAATTTGTTGACCAAGTAGGGAATGTCCATATCAGGCTGAAAATCAATACGTCGAACCCGTCCCCAAGTCTTGTAACGGGCGACTTGAGTCGTTGCATAGGAATTACCGACCACGTAAGCAGGGCCTTGCGAATAGGGATTCAAATTGGCATGCCTGAATTGCACGAGAGAAAGCAGAGGAGAACGGGGAACGCCAAACAGGATCGCCGAGTCAAACGCAGCTTGTGATTCCATATCCAAGTTTTGGTCCTCATGAAAATAGCCTATGCAGTACTCCCCCGAGTTATCCACCAGCGGGAATGACGCCCCAGAAACAAAGCTTCGTCCGGTTGTCGTCGTTTCCATGAAATGTTTCGTCGTATTGAAGTCATCGAAATCCGCAAATGGTTCGGACGTCGGATTGTTAAGACGCCAACGATACGGTGGTCTTTCCCTTCCCGGATATGTCGTTCCATCCGGCATTTGACCTCCGTAAAAACTCGTCCAAGTGTTGCATTTCCTACCACCCCCGCCCCCTTTGTGAAGGATCGAATCGAACTTTTCGACGGACCAATTGTGTCCGGAGCCGGTTTGAAAACTTTCGACCAGAGAACGGGGATTGAATTCATGAAAAACAATCTTGTCCGAGTCGCCAGGTAATTTCCAGCGGAGCCTGAATCCATTCATAGGGGCTTTGTTGCCCGATAAATTCATAAAGCGGTTCAAGCTCAAGTCCGCATCCGCATTGGCGTAATCGCAGGTGCCGCTCCCAACCCCGATATTGAAACTTTTGCTGAATTTCTTGATTACGTGTTCGTTGCTGCCCGAGGCCAAGTATATGGTGATTCCTCTGGGCGAAGGGGTACCGCCTGGACCGGGAAGAATGTTGCCGCTATCGTCTATGTTTTCCAGTTCGGCCCGGCTGATTCCCTTAACGTGAGAGAGGTAGTGACGTACGGTAACCGGATCGCTTCCCGGTTGCGTATAATCAGTAAAGAACTTGGCGACTACGGGAATTTCCTGTCCCTTGACCAATGGGATATCCAACATACTTTTGAGCCGACCGCTCGGGTCGTTCCTCACTTGGTTGATCAATGCCCAATCATAGGTTGCCCCTGAATCAACGACAAAATGAGCTTTTTCGCCCGGAGCGAGTTTCAGGCTGCTGATTCGAAGACGCAAGGGAACCGCTCCCGTAGCCCGTACGAATTGAGAACGGCCTTGCTGAAGCTCGACTCGGCTTTGCCGAAAAATGTGAAAAACAGGAATCCTGCCGTTGGAACGGATGGAGGAGGGATGACTGAAGAGGGCGGTAAAATCGGATTGGTTCCGAAAACCGAAAAAGGTTCGGTGGTCCGGATTCGACATCATGCCTCTTTCCTGATGCCTGACGTTCTTGAATTGTTTTTGCCAAAAGTCCTCTCGGTCTCCCGAATAAATGGGACGTCGCCACGGACGACTCACTCCGCCACCGCCACCGCCTCCGGGTCTTCCTGGCTTGACCGGAGGTAACCTGGGCGGTCTCCTGCCGGTTTCTCCGGGGTCCCATCTTCCGTTGCCATTCAAATCGATGAACGTATTCGGCCAAATGGAGGCAAACAAGTCATGCTCATCCGGGTCAAAATTGAATTCCGAATGGCTTGGCAAGCTCGTGGAAGAAGTGGAAAAGCCATTTGAAACCGTGGAGGTATTCCTTTTGAGCTCATGATTCCACCATTTCTTGAATATGTCCCAATCTTTGGTGTTGTAAGCTTGGATCTCGTTTTGGATTGGAACTTCGACGATGATGTCTTGCTCCATGGTCAGGGTTACGTCGTACGGGTTCCAAAAGGCAACCGAGGGAAGAACGGCCAGGCCGAGTTTACCGCTCTCGAAGAAAGGGGCTTGGCCGTATTTGATCTCGACGAGCACGGGGCTGACCGGGTGGTTGGATGGTTCGGGACGGTTTTGGATTCCCCGGAGATAATTGTATTGCTTCCTGATTTCGGCGGCACCTCCCCTTGATTTGCTGATTGCACCGTGCGGCCTTGAATCGAAGACCACCAAGTTATCCCCCGTGCTTCTCGGAAACTTGTCGGGAAAGGCGGATCCGCCTCCCGTGCTTTCGGTGATTACAAGCTCGTCGTTCTCTACTTTCTCATAAAGATTATGAAAATCACGGAGGACGGACCACTTGGGTCCGGCCGCAAGCACTCCGTAGTCGTTGATGTAAGGGGCGCCCGCACGGTCAAGCCATTGGTTGGCTTTGGCTTTAGAGTTGGGATTGGGGATTGGCTCGCCTGCGTAGGAAGCAACCCCTCCTGGCCTTTCTACGTGAGGTCTTTGCCTTGCACCCACTACCTGAAGGTTGGGCTCGAATTCTTTCAGGTAATGAACGCGTTCCTTGTAAAACCATCCGCCGAAGCCATAGTCGTCGAACTGTTGATCGGGCAGAGCGAAAAGGGCGCTCAAATCGCGCTTGAGCCCCCCCGACCTGCTGTCGGAAATCACCCCGTGCGAATCTGCGGTCAGGGCGTGGTAGTTAGCGGAAACCTTGTCCTTGCGGACATCCTTGGCACTGTCTGAATCGATGGCGCTTTGGTCAAAGACGGCAAAGGAGGTTGAATCGATGACTTGAGTTTGATTTCTTTCGGCATGAGAAAACCGCAGGTCGAATCCGGAATCCACGTTGGGTGACTCCGCAACTCGATTTTGATTCCCCGAGGCAAGCAGGTTCAACTTGGCTTTCACTCCTTCGTCCCCGACCCAATAAGCGTATACGGCCGACTTGCCTTCTCTTTCGGAAAGGGCGAAAGACGTTTTTCTAACCTTCACGGGCTCGGCGACCAAGTATTCTCTCCAATCTTCCGGATCCACGCTGCCATCCCGCACACCTTTGTCAAAGGTGTGCTTGAGGAGAGGGTTCTTGAGAATCCATACCGTCTCGTTGGAATCGGGCGCGCTAGGCAAGTCGGGGTCGGGAAGATCGATCAACGGGTGATGATACGATCTTTCGGTCAATGGTTTGGTTAGCCCGAAAAACTTGTCGGTCTTGACCACTTTCTCGAAATCCAACCAAGCGTTCGTTTCCGATCCATAAGGAGGAAGCCTGTCGTCGGCAAGAATCCCGTCGGGCACGTCGAGGAAATCGCTCAATGAATTCCCAAAGGGGCCTGAAGAGGAAAAGATACCCAATTTCTTCTGATACCCTTCGTTTCCGCTGACCAGCCAAGCCACCTCGACCGCCGGGTGAGAATCGAATCCACTGTCGTAAGTGGTATATTTGCTGGCGGAATTGCCTGGCTCGAAGTTTCCCGGCATGGGACTGACGCCCGGATTATCGGAATCGTTGTTGTTGGCTGCCTTGTGCTTCCAAACCCCCGTCCAATACCTTTGACCAAAAGGCAGTTTGTCTATGGCTCCGTTTTCGTTGAGATCGATACCTTCGCTCGGAGTGACGTTCGGGTCGTACTTGTTTTGAAGAAATTGGGAGGTTTGTTCAACCCGCTCATCAAGCAAATCGGCTGTTCCCGATACTCTCGTGTCCGGTCCGAGATGCTTCTGCAATTCGCCCAAAGCCACCATCATCCCCATCTTCGCGTTGGCTTGCGACAACACCCTTTGTTTACGGAGTTCGGCCAAGCTGAGATCGGTCCCGACCAGACTTACGAGGGAAATGACGAGAAGAAAAACCAAGCTCATCAAGGCAAGGGCCAACACCAGAGCGAAACCCTTGCTTTTGTTTTTCCGAGGCAAGGGGATGGCGTTTCTCGAAAGGTCGTTCATAGGGCTTCTCCACAACCGAAGCCAAACAAACAGTAAATGCAACTAAAAAGTTATCCTGTCAACGTTGAGGGATGGCCTTTATATCCTCCTCGGAAGGCCAAAATTTCTCCACTTCTTCAATCGTGGGAATCTCACGGGGACGGACGATACGAAAACCAACAAAAATGGCGTCCGTGTGATACCAAACGCTCTTGGGAATTTGCGGATCCTGCTTTTTCCAAGCTTCCTCCGAACCCATTCGGGCAGCGCTTCGGTGACTGCTGGCTCCATCATCCCACGATCCACCTTTGACCGCCCGGGGATATAGAGTGTTGGGTGCAACCAATGGGTTGACTCTCACCTGCTTGGGTTTCTCCTTGGCAGGGGGGGCATATTGATCAAGCACCCATTCCCAAACGTTTCCGTGCATGTCGTACAAACCAAAAGGATTCGGAGACTTCTGCCCGACCTTCTGATATTGGAATCGACTGTTGCGGACATGCCACGAGTAATTGGACAGTTCCTTGGAGTCGTCTCCAAAGCTGTAGGCAGTTTCGGTGCCGGCCTTACAGGCATATTCCCACTCAGCCTCCGTTGGCAAACGATAGAATTTGCCTGTTCGGGCGCTCAGCCACATGCAGTACATTTTTGCGGAGAGTTGGGTCATGCAAATCGCCGGATACCCATTCTTGCCCATGCCGAAAGACATGTCGACGTAAGGAGAGGTCGGCTTGGTCACCGCATCCGCCAAGCCATCACTCTCGGTCTTTTCAAGGTTGTTGTACTCCCGGTTGTCCTTGTCGAGGTTGAGCATCCATAGTTCGTACTCTTCCCAAGTCACTTCATGTTTGCCCATCCAAAAATCGGAAACTTGAACGGGATGTGCGGGAAATTCGTTTTGGCCGCGGTTTGGATCGTCCAAGGAGCTTCCCATCGTGAATTGTCCACCCTTGATGGGCAACATCTCGAAATTCACCTTCGAGGTCTTGATCTCCTGACGGTATCCACTGAATTCGTCCTGCACCTTTCCGGGACTGAATCCCAACTCCCGGTAAAGATCCTTCGGCAGCATGCCCAACACGGTAAAATTCTTCTTTTTGGGGCTCAAGATGGCCGACTCGGGCCAATCCGCCCCTTCCTCAATCCAACGTCTCAACATAAAAAGGTCGGTGGAGGAGAGGGGATCATTGCCCTCGGGTGGCATGAACATTTCGTCGTCGGGCGGGAGTGTGCACAAAACCCAAAGATCACTATCAAGAGGCTCCCCGGGCACGATCACCGTTTCGGAAGCAAAAGCATGCTCGAAAGAATCTAATCGGAGCTTTCCCTTGACCTTTTTTTCGTAATGACAGGAAACGCAATTGAGCTCGAGGATCGGCTGCACGTGTTCGACAAAATCGATCTTTTTGGGAAGTCTTTTGTATGAAACAAGTTTCTCTTCGTCCGGCCAATCCGCTCCCTCCTTGATCCAATCGCTCAAAATCTTCTTCTCGGAATCGGTCAAAGGATAATCTTTTTCCTCGTTCTTGATCGGAGGCATGAAAAGTTCGTCGTCCACGGGTAAAGTAGTGGTCCAGTAAAGCGAGCTATCTTCGGGCTTGCCAGGTACGATCACGTCGTCACCCGCAAAGGCGGAGGCTTTGTCATCGAGCCTGACCTTGCCTTTGGCGTTATCCTCGCGGTGACAACTGACGCAGTTGTGTTCCAGGATTGGCTTCACGTCCCGAACGAAATCTATTTTGCTTAAGGCGGAGTGGAAACTCGCCAAAAAAAACGCGGAAAGGCAAAGATTAATTTTGGGGTACATCATAAAATCGTGTTACTAGTAAATATCGAAATCGGAGCAATATCTCAAAAATATACCCCTGAGAAAAGAAAATTTCTAATGAACCGCCCACTTTTTATCATAAGATTCGTGCTTTTGTTATGCGGCTTCATGGTTTTCCAAGAAGGCAAGGGCTATCATGTTTTCGAAAAGGACTGCATGGGGGCAAAATTCGTCGTGCTCATCGACGAGGACGATCGGAGCAAAGCGCGAAAGGGAGCCACCGCTGCTTTCGAAGAAGGAGAAAGACTCAACAGCGTGCTGAGTGACTATGAGAGTTCAAGCGAGCTTACCCGGTTTTCCGAAAGCTCCCGAACGGGCGAAAAGTTCATGCTGTCCCAGGATCTTTTTGAGGTTTTGAGCCACAGCCAAGGTTTGGCGAAAGAAACGGAAGGTTGTTTTGACGTCACGATCGGACCGCTCTCCAGGCTATGGCGGATTGCCCGTTTCCGAGAAAAAAGACCGCCCGAAGACAAATTGGCCGCCGCCTTGCGAAGAGTCGGCTATCAAAGTCTGAGCCTTTCGGCAGAGGATCGCTCGGGGACCTTGAGGACTCCGGGCATGGTGCTTGATTTGGGAGGCATAGCCAAGGGGTTCGCGGCGGACAAAATGCTGGAAACACTCAAGCGCAAAGGGTTGGGCAGATGCTTGATCAATGCCGGCGGCGACCTGGTTTTGGGCGACCCACCCCGAGGCGCCCCGGGATGGCGAGTGGAAATAGGCGGGCTCCAACACCCGGACTTGCCGGTTCTGCATTTGTCAAACCTCGCGGTTGCCACTTCAGGGGATATCGAACAGTTCGTGGTCGTGGACGGAAAACGCTATTCGCATTTGATTGATCCAGGCACCGGCCTTGGACTGACCACGCAATGCCAGGTCACCGTCCTTGCCTCAACCGGCATGGAAGCCGATTCCCTCGCCTCCGCCTTTCCTGTCATGGGACTAAACAAAGCACAAGAATACCTGGACAAGAAAGCCGGCATTTCGGTCTACTATCTCCAAAAGAAAGGTTCCGTAACCACCTTCACGCTTTTGGGGCGTAAGAAAAGACAATGATTTTCTCTTGTCATCCGCATCCGAATCCTGCATGTTGTTCCTTTACCCTCATTTTACTATGTCTAGAATTTGCGCAATCACAGGAAAAAGGCCCCGAGTCGGGGGTCGTATCATACACAAGGGTGTCAGTAAAAAAGCCGGCGGCATTGGCTTGCAACTCGTCAAAGTCAACAAGAGAAGGTTCAAGCCCAACTTGCAACGGATTCGAGTCAAGTTGCCGAGTGGTCAAGTCAAGAGGATGTGGGTTGCCGCCAAGGCAATCAAAGCCGGCAAAGTCGTAAAAGGCTAGCTTTGATTTTTACTGCTCTTTGCGGTTGGTGCATTCGATGTCGTCCGCGGTGAGTGACGAAATTAGCTACATGCATCGCTATGATGAATGCATGCGGCGAGAAAAAGTATACGGCCAAAAATGGCTGAAACTTATTTATGGTTCTCCTTTGGGGGCTCTTCCTCTTTGGGCTGCCATCAAAAGAGCTTGGTTTTCCAATTGGTATGGGCGAAAGATGAACCGACCGGAAAGCCAAGAGAAAATTTCGGGCTTTATTCGGGAATTTGATCTCGATGAAACGGAATTTGCGTCTCCGGCCAATTCCTTCGCTTCATTCAACGATTTCTTCTCTCGAAAACTCAAAGCAGGGGCAAGACCCATTTGCAAGGAGCCCGAAACTATTGCATTTCCTGCCGATGGAAGACATTTGGGCTTCTCGAACCTGGCTGAAACTTCATCCATTTTCGTCAAGGGCCAAAGATTTGACCTGGCCGGCCTTTTTCAATCCAAAGAATTGGCCAAGCCCTATGAAAGGGGTTCCCTCGTCATCAGCAGGCTCTGCCCCGTGGATTACCATCGGTTTCATTTTCCAGTTCACGGCCATGTATCCCAGCCAAAGTTGATCAATGGCTTTTTGTACTCCGTAAACCCTCTCGCCTTAAGAAAAAAAATTTCCATCTTTTGGCAAAACAAGCGCTTTCTTTCTTTTGTGGACACGGAGAATGGAGGTCGAGTCGCTCAGTTTCTCGTTGGCGCGACTTGCGTGGGTTCGGTTTCCTTCACCGCGGATCTTCCCCGGACGGTCGGCAAGGGAGATGAGTTCGGATATTTTTCATTCGGTGGTTCCTCCGTTCTGACCTTGTTTGAAGAGGGCAAGGTGACTCTGAGCCCGGATCTTCTGGAAAACTCATCCCAGGGAATCGAGCTGTAT
The DNA here is from genome assembly GCA_038118685.1 of Opitutia bacterium. Taxonomy (GTDB): domain Bacteria; phylum Verrucomicrobiota; class Verrucomicrobiia; order Opitutales; family Seribacteraceae; genus Seribacter. Next base: position 3,904 of record JAYOII010000039.1, on the reverse strand, counting down.
GCCAGAATGGGGGATCGAATGGGTTCATGGAAACAAGGTCACGACTCTCTTCTTGCGCAAAACGGAGGATGAAAGTAGGTATTGGGGATAGCATTTTACACTGATTGCGACCATTTGATGATTTTAAAATTCAACAGAAAAGGATTTACCCTTTTGGAATTATTGGTCGCCGTTGCCGTAACCGGGTTGCTCGCGGCCTTGCTCTTGAACATCACCACACAAGTCGTAACCACTCAAACCAAGGCAACCGGAGACTTGGAGACGAACCAAGCGGCTCAATTCATTTTGGACCGAATTCAGGAGGATTTGCAATGCGCCGTTTATCGAAACGACGGAAACGTTTGGTTGGCGGCAACGATTTTGGAAGATACTGCGAACAGTTCGGTTTGGGAACCGGCCGAACGAGGCAAACCCACCACCGCCTCTCTTCGAGTGACTGCCAACGATTGGGAAGGTCCCGACGGTGAAACCGATGATATCGTGACGGCAAACAACCAATGGTCATTGGTTGATTCAAGATTCGGGGTAGGCGGAACTTGGCTGCGTTTTTTTTCACAAGCACCCGAGCTTGACCCCGAAGCCGAGAACGGGGGGGGAGTTCGGGCAATAGGATACCAACTCGTCCGCTATGGATTGACCGGTTCGGACACCTCAAAGCCTCGCTATCAACTTTTCCGTTCGGACGTTACGGCTAAAGAGACCTTCGAGGCGGGATACGATCTTGACCCCGTTGACGGAGCATACGGTGCCGCTGCCTCAGACGGCATTCGCGTTCCGAAAAACATAATCACTCCCATATTTAACGACAGCATCGGGCCATCTACGGATTTCTCTCTTGCCGCCAATGTCATCGACTTCGGAATCCGCGCCTACTTCATTGATGAAAACGACGAAGGCACGGGACACCTTCGGCAAATTTTCCCGGACGTAAACGATTCCTCCAGTGGAAGCTCCTCGGGTTATGAATTGTTGTCAACGAGCGACCCATCCCCGAGTTCAATCGGAAACCCCCATGCGTTTCCCGAGGTAGTCGACGTGATGGTCCGAATCCTGACAACGGAAGGCGCTTCCGTAATCTCCGCTTTCGAAGAGGGGCTTCTGCCCGTGCCGGAGGACTTTTCCGAAGAAGAGTACTGGTGGGAATTGGCCGAGAGCAATTCCGAGGTATATGTCAGAAGGATAAGGGTTCTTCCGGCCGGGATTTGAACACCGAAAGGATTCCTACTTAAATAAAACCTTTCTGCTTACGATACTTCAGAGGCGTGATGCCCATTTGCCTCCGGAAATGCTGAGTGAAGGAACTTTGATCATAAAACCCATTTTCCCTCGCAATGTCCGAAAGCTTGTTGGAGGTGGTAAGCAAATCATCACAGGCTGCCTCGATCCGAGTCCGGGTTATGAATTGCATGGGAGCGACGCCAAATAGTTCGACGAAGCCTCGATGAAGCTTCCTGTGATTAAGTCCCGAAACTTGGATAAGATCGGCTATGGCAAGCTCATTTCGGAAATTTTTGCGAATGTAACTGACCGCGCGACCGATTTCGTCATCCCGTTCCCATTTCAATTCACCGTCTCCGTAGGGACGAACGGTTCCGATGATGCCGATGACGTCGCCATTCCTGTTCAAAAGTGGATACCTGTTGGTCAGGTACCAATCGGGCAACCCTTGGTTGTTGAATACCAATTCAAGAATATTGAGTTTCGGAGACTTGCTATCGATTACCAGTCGGTCATCCCTCCGGAAATGCTCCGCCAACCGGGGGGGAAACAAATCAAAATCGCTCTTGCCGAACAACTCTTCCTCGCTCGACAGGCCCAACCTTGGCAAAAAACCTCTGTTCACCGCCACCAAGCGGTGATTCAAATCTTTAACGAAGAAAGAAACTCCGGGGATATTTTCGAAGAGGACTCCAATTTGCACGGAATCGCAATTTTGAGTGGCGAACCACTCGCTCAACATCTTGTTGGAATAATTTACTGCAATCATGGACACACCTAATTGTTTTATGCCAATACTGACAAAGGCGTATAATTACAATAACTTTTTTATTTAAAACAATCCAATTGCAAAAGCTTGAAGGGAAACCTATTCTCAACAAAAGAGCATAGAGATAAATCAACGCAAGTCATTGGCGGTCAGTAATTTTCAAGCAACAGGCGATGCAACCAAAGGCGTATTGCCAGGAAAATCGTAATATTTAGAGCAATCGCTCAGCTAATCGAGAGAGAATCCTTCTTTTTTACGTAATTGGCAGGATCCACTGTTATTGCAGGGGTTATTCCAACTTGAGCTTTTTGAGTTTGGGTCTGATTACAAAAGTGCAATATCCTTGGTTTGGATTTTTTTTATAGTAATCCTGATGGTAATCCTCCGCAGGATAAAAGACGGGAGCTTCGACAATTTCAGTCACAACTGGATCGACCAATTTTTCGGTGAGGCTTTTCTTCCAAGCGACCGCGGCTTTTTGCTGTTCTTCGCTCAAATACATGATCGTGGACCGATACTGAGTTCCTACGTCGGCTCCTTGCCTGTTCAGAGTGGTGGGATCATGACACTCTCCAAAAATGGAAAGAATTTTCCGATAGCTTATGACAGACGGGTCATATACAATTCGAATCACTTCAGCGTGGCCCGTCGTTCCGGTGCAAATTTGCTTGTAAGTCGGATTTTTGATCGCACCGCCTGCATATCCGGAAACCACTTCCTTTACGCCATCGTACAGTTCGAAGACAGCTTCCGTACACCAAAAGCACCCGCCCCCTATGATCGCAACTTCTTCTCCCTTTGGCTCTTTCTTGGATGATTTTTGGTTCTCGTTACTCATAATTTCAGATTCTCCCCCCAACCCCTGTTTTTCAAGCGATAATTGTTCTTCACCGGTTTTGCATGAAACCAAAGTCATCAAACCAAGCGCCAAGAACCGTATCAAAATTTCGTTCATTGCCCGTACTCCTTTCCTGTAATCCATTCATGACCACTTTTTAATAATAATTTGTCAGCTGCCAGCGGTCCCCATGTTCCGGCCGAGTAGCTCTCCAGTCCTCTTCTGCCTTGGTTGGCCCAATACTCCAATACAGGGCTAATCAAACCCCAAGACGTTTCGGCTTCGTCCCCCCGAATAAAGAGCGTGCCATCCCCGTTGAGCGCATCGAGAATCAATCGCTCGTACGCTTCGGGGGTATTCGAGCCAAAGGTTGTTTCATATCCGAAGGCAAGCTTGATGGGCTGAAGCTTGGTTTCCAAGCCCGGAGTTTTGGAATTGAGGTAAAGAGTCACGCCTTCGTTCGGTTGAATTCTTATGACCAACAAGTTGGGCGCGACGTTGAAACGCTTTCCCTCGCCAAAAAGTATAGCCGGCGGCCTGCTGAACTGGACGACGATCTCACTCGCTTTCATAGCCAATCTCTTTCCCGAACGGATATAAAACGGCACCCCCTTCCATCTCCAATTGTCCAAGGACAAACGCAGGGCGGCGTAGGTCTCGGTAAAAGAATCCTCAGGAATTGCCTCCTCTTCCAAGTAACCGTTCGCCCTTTTGCCTCCGACCAGACCCTCGGTATAAACCCCTCTTACGACTTCCGGGTCATCTCCCTCCAAGGCGAGAGGCTTCAAGGCCTTCAGGGCTTTCACTTTCTCATCTCTGATTGCCTCCGGGTCCAGGGATGAAGGTGGTTCCATGGCGGTAAGCGCAAGAAGCTGCATCACGTGGTTCTGAATCATGTCGCGCATGGCTCCACTTCTGTCGTAATAGCCACCCCGGCTGCCTACCCCCAAATCTTCGGAAACCGTAATTTGGATACTCGATACGAAATGCCTGTTCCATACGGGTTCGAATATGGCATTGGCAAACCTTTGCACAAGGAGGCTTTGCACCGTTTCCTTCCCCAAGTAGTGATCGATGCG
>JAYOII010000038.1:1419-14813 GCA_038118685.1 Opitutia bacterium | reverse complement strand
CTACGAATACTTCGGTCGTTCTTAATGCTGGAAGAAGTCTTTCGGCTGGGATTGGAACAGGTGGGGACGTGATAGTTGCGGGAACTCCCACGGTGTCGAGTGCAGGTGGAAGGGTAACCTTTTACTCCGGAAGCGTGGCTGCGTCCAATGGGCTTACTTCACACGTCGGATCGGGTTCAGGCAGATTTCGATACAACAGTGACGAGACGACGATGAACTTTACGACCCCATTAAGTACAGGTTCATATGCTGTCTATCGCGAACAGCCACTTGCTTCCATTGAAACGATGAACTTGGCGATCAGTTATCAGGATTCTTTGCCAAGTCTCGTTTTCTCCGGAACCTTGAATGGAGATGTTCCTTTCTATTCAATCTCTGCAAGGGCCAACTCGAGTACGGGTCTGATTAAGTCCGGTTCTTATTCGATTCTCTCGGATAATTTGGATTCTCTCGGATACAACGCGGTTGGAGACGGATCTGGGACTCTTCTCGTAAGTCCCAAGACACTTGGTTTTTCCGGTCTTACTGCCTTAGGCAAAACCTATGACGGCACAACTTCGGCCCAAGTTACGGGAACTGCAACGATTTCGGGGTTTGGTTCCGATCTTGTCAACTTGGACGGCACTCCGGTTACGAACTTTCTTGATAAGAATGTTGCGGTCAACAAGAGCCTTTCCATTTCCGGTTATAGCTTAAGCGGCGTCGACGCGAGTAATTACAAGCTCCCTGACTTGCTCGGTCTGACTGCATCGATTACGGCAAAGTCATTGTCGATATCCGGTCTTACTTTATTGAATAAAGTTTACGACGGTAGTGACGCGGCTGAGTTGGACTTGTCGGACTCTCTAATGACCGGATTGATTCCCGGTGATGAGGTGAGCTTTGTTTCAACAGGAAAATTTTCAGACAAATTTGCCGGAGCGGATAAAAGCGTTGTGCTTTTGAACCAATTTTCAGGCTCCGACCTTGAGAATTACGAGGTGAAGGAACAAGCCATTGCACTTGCTTCGATAATACCAAAAACGGTTAAGATTTTCGGACAAAAGACCTTTGATGGAAAAAAAGATCTTTCCGGGGGAGTGTCCATTGAAACGGGGGTGGAGGGTGAAAGCTTGAGCTACTCCGGTGCATTCGCTTTGACTGCGAGTGTAGCCGGGCCGGACGGTGACGTTGCAACAATTGATAATCATATCGCGAGCATCACACTTTTGGACGCTACGGATGGATCGGGCGGTCTTGTTTCAAATTATGCATTGCCCGAATTAAATGCGTTGAATGCACCGGTTGAGATTTCGGCATCTACGATTGTAGTCGAAGAAGCCGTAAGTGCTCAATTAGTCGACCTTTCTTCATCCGGGCAAGATGCGTTTGCCAAAAACGTGGAATATGGAATCAGTAGTGAGGGCACTTCTTTTTCCGTGAAGGCTTCTCTCTTGCAATCCGGTCCTGCGACGTCCGGGGGCGGTGTTGAGGGTGCGGATAGTGTTTCTGGTTCGCAAAGCGATATGGGAATGAAGATCGAAATGGTGAGTCGGCCTGATGCCGTATCGGCAGGAATTGTCGCTGTTACAATTCCTCAGGGGACTGCAGTTTCGGGAACTGGTTTTTCGTTCGGTTTGCCGGAAGAAATCTCAAGCATGGTTTCGAGTTCCGGTGAAGGTTTGAGCATAACCCTCGAATCCGGAGCACCCTTGCCCTCGTGGATCGAATATAACGCCGAGGGAGGAAAATTCGTTTCTTCCTCTGTTCCCGATGGTGCTTTTCCGATCAAGGTAGTGATGAATTTCGATGGCAAGAAGGTCGCCATCGTGATCTCCGAAAGCCAAGAGTAATCCCTTTTGCCTCAAATGAAATTTGGCTTTTTCATAGGATGACGAAGCACCCTTTTTTCTATAAGTCCTTGCAAACGGTTCGCGGAGAGGAAAAATAGTAATCCCGTCAGCTCCATTCGAGCATACGCTCGATCGGGATCTTGGCCTGCTCGATCAAGGCATCGTCCAAGATGATTTCCGGTTCCTGAGTCTTCAGGCAGGAAAGAAGTTTGGGCAAAGTGTTCATCTTCATGAATCGGCAGTCGTTGCAAGCGCAGTTGCCGGTAGGGCCCGCGATGAAGGACTTGTCGGGCAATTCCCGGGTCAGTCGGTGCATCATGCCGGCTTCGGTCAGAATGATGAAGGTATCGGCGGAGTGATCTTTGCAGTATCCGACCATTTTTTCAGTGCTGCATACTTCGTCCGCCAGATCCCTCACGGTTTCCACGCATTCGGGATGAGCCACCACCGGGGCATCCGGGTATTCGATTCTGCAACGCTCGATCGATTCCTTGGTGAAAAGCACGTGAGCGTAGCAACTGCCCGGCCAAAGGCGCATCGGTCGTCCGGTTTGCCCGATTACCCACTGTCCTAGATTTTGATCCGGCACGAAGAGTATTTCCTTGTCATCGGGAACGCTGTTGACGATCTGCACGGCGTTCCCACTTGTGCAGATCACGTCGCTCAAAGCCTTCACTGCGGCCGAGCAGTTGACGTAAGCCACGACATAGAGGTCCGGGTTCTTCTCCTTGTACTCGGCAAGTTTGTCGGCAGGGCAGGAGTCCGAAAGCGAGCAACCGGCATCCAGATCGGGAAGGAGAACTTTCTTGCCCGGGTTGAGAATTTTGGCGGTCTCGGCCATGAAGTGAACTCCGCAAAAAACGATGACTTCGGCATCCGTTTGAGCGGCTTGTCTTGCCAAGCCCAAGGAATCCCCCACGTAATCCGCAACTTGCTGGATTGGGTCTATCTGGTAGTTGTGGCAAAGAATGACGGCGTTGGACTCTTCCTTGAGTCGCACGATCTCTTTCTGTTCGGCAGATAGGGCGGGCGGGCTTTCGTTATGACGGAAGATTCGGAGGGGAGGGCTTTCCTTGCTGGTTGCGATCATACTTTGTTTGATTTCGAGCATTTTCCGGATTTGCGAAAATCCGGACATTCGGCATGAACTTGCAGGCGCTGGTCCTTGACTTTCATTCCCAAGTTTTCTGAAACCGTTTTGCCGTACCATTCCATGAAAGGGGCGTCGATATCCTCGATGTGGTTGCAATCCGAACAAATGACTTGGGCTTTGAAGGTTTCGGATTGACCGTTCAAGGCGTAGAACTTGTTGTCCTGACCAACGTCGACTTTACGGATGATTCCACTTTCAACGAGGAGAGGCAGGCTCCGGTAGAGGGTGGCTCGGGAGACGGTTTCGTCCAAATTCTGGGCATCTCGGAGCAATTGTTCTGCAGTGAAATGACCGGACTGACGGAAGAGGGCTTCGATGACTCCTTTGCGTTGGTCGGTCATGCGCAGTCCTTTGCTGGAGAGGAATTCCGAAAAGCTCTCCCATGTTTCCTGATTCGGGTTTCTCATGGCCTGATTGAATGGCTCAACCTGTCACCGAACCTACTTCGGGTCAAACTTATTGAGACAAAGTTGAGATATGACGTGGGTACTCTTCCTTCTTGGCATCAAAAAAAATAAAAAGTATGAAGAGGGATGTCCTTAAAAGTGAATGAACGGTTGATTCCCGATTGGGCAATCGAAAGACAAGCTGAAGTCCTCTATGAAAGCGTTGCCCGCAGCATGCAAGGCAAACCAAGGGAGGTTATCCAACTCGCTGCCATCGACATGGCCAAGGATCGTTTGGTTGACCAAACCTTGATGGCCGAAGAAAGCAAGCGGCGCAATTACAAGGTCGATCCGGTTGAAGTGAACAAGGGCATGAAGCAATGGCTTAGGCAAAACGGGGGGAAAAAGGCCTTGGAGAAGGGCAAGAACCCATTGATCAAAAGCCAAGACGACCTGCGTCGGGAAATTACCAGCCAAATCCAATTCAACCGCTTGCTCGAGGAGGAATCCAACTGTGATCCGGTGAGCGAAGAGGAAGCCCGCAAGTATTATGATTCAAGGCCCGATCTGTTTAGCACCGAGCCTTTGCTGACCGCTTCCCATATTTTGAAAAAGGCTTCTTCCGAAGCCGAATTCGAGCAGGCGGAGAAGGAAGTTGCGATCCTGAGAGCCCGGATCGAGGAGGGAGAGGATTTCGTCGAGTTGGTGAGAAAGGAGTCGGACGATTCCCAAAACGACGGGCATTTGGGGGAATTCGGCCGTGGTCGGATGGTTCCTCCCTTTGAGAAAGCCGCTTTTGATCTCGAGGTCGGTGAGTTGAGCCAACCTGTCCGGACACAGTTCGGTTGGCATCTCATTCAATTGCATGAGCGCTCCGAATCCGTTCTCACGCCCTTCGAGGAGGTACGGGAGCAAGTGATCGAATACTTGCAGGAACGACGCAAGGACAAAGTGTTCGAAGAATTTCTCGACGGACTTAAAGAGAAGGCCGAAATTACCGAGGTCTCAGGGATTTAGGCTTTCTTTCCCCCTGATGCCTTCGAGTATGGCCAAGGTGCTGGCGGATTGGTTGAGAGCATAGAGGTGAAATCCGGGGGCTTCTCCGGCGAGCAATCCCTCGACTTGTTCGAGCGCCCATCGGGCTCCGACCTCGGCTTGTCCTTCTTTGGGTTGGGCTTCGAGGTTTTGCTCGAGGCGGGAAGGCAGTCGGGATTCGCACATGTCGCAGAAGCGTCGAACTTGCCCGAGGGAGAGAACGGGAAGCAATCCGGGAAGAATAGGCACGGTGATTCCCATCGCCTCGCATTGCGTTACGAAATCGAAGTACACTTGGTTGTCGAAAAAAAGCTGAGTGGTGATGAAGTCGGCGCCCGCATCCACCTTGGTCTTGAGGTTGATCAAGTCGGTTTGGCTGTTCGGAGCCTCGGGGTGTTTTTCAGGGTAACCGCCCACTCCGATTCCAAAATCGGGAAAGTTTTCGCGAATGAGAGAAACGAGGTCAGAGCCATAGGACAGCCCACCGGGAACAGTCCGGAATTCGCTCTCTCCCTTGGGCGGATCTCCGCGCAAGGCCATGACGTTGCCAAAGCCGGCTTCGGCAAAGTCCTCCAGGATTTCCAAAAGTTCATCCCGGGTATGCCCCACGCAGGTGAGGTGCGGCATGACCTCGAACCCATGTTCTTCACGCAGAATCTTGGCATAGCGCATGGTTGTTGAGCGGGTTCCTCCTCCCGCGCCGTAAGTGATGGAAACGAAATCCGGTTTATGAGGCTGGATGAGAGATGCCGTGTTGAGCATACGCTCCCCGCCCGCCTCATCCTTGGGGGGAAAGAATTCTACCGAAAAGATCTTTTTCTTATCCTCGAAAATCGACTTGATGGAAGATGTTTTGCTCATGAACATATCAACATATCATGATGCGTTGATGCGTTCAAGGAATTTATATCTGCCTAAAGTTGAATCCGGGAACTGATGACCAGGTTCTGAATGGACTTGAGGTAACGGTCGATTCTAGGTTGTGGATCGAGAACCTGCACTTCCTGAAGATACCGGATCGCCTGGTCGTAATCCCGGGTGGAGACGAGCATGCGGGCATGCTCCGTCAAGGCCTGGACTTCCCACTCCTTTGTCTTGGCCGCCCGCTCGAAATAGAGCGATGCCTCGACGTGATTCTGGTTTTCCCAGGCTGCTTGTCCGAGCATGATCAAGGCTTTTCCCTGAAGGGGATTGGCTTCGACGATTTCCCGGAGCAGTTTGACCGATTCCTCTTTCTTGCCCGTTGACTTCAGTACTTCGGCCTGAAGGAGAAGAATCTCTTTTCGGTCTTCGGTGCCGTAGTTGTTTGCGAAGGACCGGTCGATCTTTTCGAGGTATGCGAATCCGTCCTCATAGGATCCCCTGCCAATGAGGATGCGCGCCACCCGAATATAGCGCGAGAGCGAAAGCTTGTCCTGACTTGCGATTGCATCTTCGTAGGTGCTCAGGGAGATTCCGAACAGCCCGAGGTTATGGTAAATGTCTCCCAAAGCAAGGTGCCCGGTTGGGCTCAGTTTGCCCATCCGCTTGAGCGTCTCCATGGCAACCGCCGCATCCTTCGGCCTGTTCATCGATTGCAGGGCATAGGCACGGGCTTGATGACAAAAAACGTTTTCCGGTTCCTTTTCCAAGAGTTCGTCGAGCAAGGCGAGAGCTTCGGAGTGCCTTCCCGTCGAGAGGAGGCAGTTGACCAAGCCATTCCGGGCGTCCTTGCTTTCCGGAAATAGCAGGACCCCCATCCGGTACGCATTTTCGGCCGAGACGTAACGCTCCTGAGAAAACAGGCAGTAACCAAGGGCAACGTAAGTGGCGCCGTCGTTTTCTCCCAGGCTTATGGCCCGGGACAAACTTTCCGAGGCATCTTCGATCTTGCCCAAGCTCAAGTAGACAAAACCAAGGTTTTTTCGTGCTCGGAGGAAAGATGGGAATTTTTCCAATGCTTTCTCGTAGGTTGCGGCGGAACGGGAAAGCCGGTTCATTTGATAGTACATGGTGCCTAGGGCGAAATCAAGAGCGGGGCTGCTTTTGTCTTCGATCTTGTTTTCCAGATACGCGATCGCTTCTTCCAGTTGACTTTCGGCTTTCGCTATGACTTCCCGAAGAAGATACTGTTCGGCTTTGCTTATCGTGGGCTCGATTTCGCTGCGGAATCCATAGCTTCCCATGAAGCTTTCCACGAAATGAGGATGATTCCAAAAATCCTTGGTGAGCTCGTGATCCGGGGCAAAGCCATGAACCGAAACAAGGGGAAGACCGGCGAGAAAGAGAAGTAAGGTTTTCATTAGTCGAGCAAGGTGAAACGAATGGGCAGATAAAATTGAACTTTGACGGCTTCTCCATTGCGTCTCGGTGGTTCGTAAATGGAATCTTCGGCTGCTTTGCGGGAAGGTTCGATGAAGTCCGGGTGGGTGGAGGACACGACTTCGAGAACGCGGACTTTTCCTTTCTCGTCAATCAGGACCAAGAGTTTCACTTCTCCTTCCAGGCCTCTCCTCATGAGTTTCGGCGGGTAGGTTAGTCTGCCCCTTTTGATAACGTTGGGGTTTCCGTCTAGATCATGAAGGGCAAACACATGTTCTTGTTCGGAGCCATCGGGCGCCGGGTTGTGATTCGTCAAGGCAAAGGCGGCTTTGAAATCACCCGGGCCGACCTCCAATGTGACGTTGAGGGGATCCACGTCCAAAGTCTGAACCGGAGCCGCAAGCTTGGGTGAGATCGGTTTTTCATGGGCTTGCTTCTCGATTTTTTTCTCCATTTCGGTTCGGGGAGGAGGAGGGGGGCTGAACTCGGTCGCATCGACCTTTCGTACGGTCCATTCGGAGTCATCGATGAACTCCGAGAGAGGAAGAAGGCAAAACAGCCCGAGCGAAACCCCCGCGGCAAAGAGCAGGCTTTTCCAGCCGGAGCCGCGGACCGCTTCTCTCTCGACTCCGGGAATCCAGGCTGAAGCGGAATTCTTCATTTGGGGAGAGGGGCGAACTTGACGGCTTTAGCTCCACCGAGAAGAGCTTGGTCCATGACTTGCGTCGCCAGGCCGGCCCGGGCTCCGGGCGAAACCATGACCAAAATCGATGGCTTGGACTTTGCGGCCGCTATCCTGACGGTCGGGGCGATTTGACGAAGTTCGATCGGAGTTCCGTTGCTAGTGACTTGGCCTGAGCCGGGAAGTTCGAAGGAAAGCGGAGAATTCTCCGTGGACGAATTGGCTGTGTCCTTGTGGTTGGATGAAAGGCCTACTTCATTGACAAAGGAAGTCGCGACGATGAAGAAAATCAAAAGAATAAAGACCATGTCGATCAGCGGGGAGACGTTGATCTCCGCTTCTTCACCGGTCGAGCTTGATGGTTTCCTTTTCATTTGGGTTTGCGGGTGGCGATCGAGACGGAGGTGTTGTTTTTTCCAGCCTCTGCCACCAATTTGGCCATAATGGTCGCATCAGCCCATTGATCAACTTGGATGACGACCGGTTTCGCCCGGTCCTTGCTCGCTTTTTCGATCAAGCCGGGGACCTCGCGTAGTTTGACCTTCTTTCCGGCATGAAAAATTTCGTCCTGACCCGAAAGGGCGAACAAAATGGAATTCCTCTCCAATGATTCGGCCGTTTCGGTACGGGGTCGGGAAATTTCCACACCGGGAAGGCTGACGAAAGTGGCGGACACGATAAAGAAAATCAACAGGATGAAAACGACGTCGATCAAAGGCGAGACGTTGATCGATTCCTTGACCTCTTCTTCGGAATTTCTGATTCTCTTTCTCATGTGGTTTGCAAGGGAGTCGAAACTTGTCGCAGGGAAAGGCTTTCCAATCGGTTGAGACAGGTCAGCCAATCTTTTTTGCGCCGCTGCAAAAGATGGATGAAGGCAAGAGCCGGTATGGCCACGAGCAAGCCTGCCTGGGTCGTTACGAGAGCTTGGGAAATTCCGCCGGCGACCAAGTCCATCTTGTAACTGTCCTGCATGCTTAGTCCATCAAAAGTCTGTAGCATTCCGATCACCGTGCCGAGCAGGCCTATCAGAGGCGCGGAAGTAGCCAAAACCATGAGGAAGCGGAGTCTCCGCTGAAGGTAGGATGCATCCGCGGTTCGGACTTGATCGAATCTCCTTCTGGTTTCCTTTGGGTTTTGATGATCGCTCATGCAGTAACGCATGATCCGGTCGACCCGTCCACCTCCCTTGAACGCTCCCCACCTCTCACGGGGAAAAGCCTTCAGGTCGGTCGGAATGACCGAGCTAAGTCGGAGCCAGAGGTCAAAGGCCACGTAATAGGTGTAAAGAGAGAGCACGCCAAGCACGGGCATGAGCGTTCCGCCCTTGGCCCAAACCAAGTTTGCTTCCCTCCAAAAATCAAGAAGCGCTTCCATCTTCCTCTTTTTCCCCGCTTTCCGGGGTTTGCCCTTTCTTCAGGTGTACGAGTCGGGCCGAGAAGCTTTCCATGGCGGAAATCAAGCCAAGAGCCCTGCGGGAGAGCAGGGCATGGACGATCAAGGAGGGGATGGCCGTAACGAGGCCGAACTTGGTCGTCACGAGGGCTTCGGAGATCCCACGAGCCAACTCGTTGTTTTCGGGGTTGGCGAAATTAGTGATTTGGCGGAAGACGTCGATCATCCCCGTTACCGTGCCGAGAAGGCCCAGAAGGGGTGCGGTGGCGGCGGTGACGGCGATAAGCGGAAGAGCCTTTTCGAGTTTAACCTGAACGTCGATGATGGTTTCGTAGAGAATCTCCTCGAGGACGTCGTACTTTTGACCTTGGTAACCTTTGGCGGTTTTACGGAGCATTTCGAAAGGTCCCTTGAAGGAGCCATCCAAGGATGGAGCCTTCCCGGGGGGCGAGATTCCGAGAATTTGAATGGCTTTGAATATCGCAATCAACAGTGAGAGGGCGGCAAAGAAAACGATCGGATAAATCCAAATTCCGCCCTTTTGCAATTCTTCGGCAAGGCTCAGTTCGCCGCCTTCCATAATGAGGGCTTTGCCCATGCTCGGATCCAACGGGAGAACGACGAGTCCGCCGGGTTCGGAATTCACGGCTTTGGCAATCAGCTGCGAAGTTTCCGGTGAACTGGTCAAAAGACGGGAGGGCTCGTTTGGGGAGAGCGAGTCGCTTGTCAGCAGGGAGATGGAATCCTGTTCTTTTTCAAAGGTTTTTTCTAGAAAGCCGGAAGCACCGAGATTTCCTGAAAAGAAAAGAGCCGGCCCGAGTGAAAGAAAAGTTCCGTCTTCCCTGGAGCCTTCCGGCGGAATGATTGCATCTCCTTGAAAAAGCATACCCCCCGAGTTCCGGATAATCGACTGGGTCGAAAGTGATGCGATTTCAAGGTATGCGGAGAGGTCGCTGGCGTTGCCGGCCTCTTTCCTTTTTATGATCTCGTCCAATGAGCCGGTCCAAAGCATTTGTTCCGCAGGACGGTTCGACTGTCTCCAACTGCGGGCATAGTCTTCGAGCAACCGAAGACTGAGATCAAGCTGGTTTTCGTTCTCCCTGACTTCGTCCTTGAGCTGAAGCAAGCTGGCGTCACGGTTATCCCGCAGCCTGAGTTTCCGGTCGAGTTCCGCCCTTTTCCGAGTTGCCTGTCTCTCCAGTTCGGCTACTTTCCGGGCCAAAGGGATTTTCTCGTCCTCAATGCTTGAGCGTAGCCGGGCAAGTTTTTGGATTGCGAGATCAAGGTCGGTTTTGGCCGATGCACGAGCTTCTTGCAAGGATTGCCCAAAGGCAGTCGAATACAAAGAGATGAAAAGAGCGAGAGTGCGGATGCAGAGCAATCTCATTGGGCAATCCTTTCGGGCATCGGAACGGGTAACTCGAGGAAACGGGGCAGCGAGCGGTTGTTCATCATGTCAATCCCGGTCGAAATTTCGGACCCGAGCTCATCCATGCGGATCCATTTCCATCCGTCTTGGGTCGGTTGTCCGTACCCGGCTACTGTTGCGGACTCGTTGACGAAGTAAGCTACGCCCAAACCGAAATACAATACGCTGAATTCTCTCGACTTGTCGTCGTCCAGAGTGAACTCGAGTCTTTCGAGGGTAACCGTCCGATTGAAGATATGAATGGCCTGAAGGAGCGAAACGGTCAGCTCCAGTCTCTTTCTGAGGGGGATTTTGTTTTCCTGACCCTTGTTTCTTAGTTTTTCTCTGAAGGGAGACAACCTCTCCCGAAGGGGAGCGGGGAGCATCTTGAAAATCGTTTCGATCTCGGCCTCGAGCCGCTGCAAGCCTTCGCGCAAAGTCCTGGTAGATTCCTCGGCCGCATTTTTCCTCTCGGCTAGCATTTCCCTTTCGTCTTGAAGATTCGATTCTTCGGTTTCGAACGCCGCCAAGCTTTCGTCCAGTTCGAGTATCTCTCGGCTGAGGGCATCCTCAAGGTCGAGCAGGGAGGCTTTTTCGGATTTCCAGAGGGAAGTTTCCTTGGAAATCAAGAGCTCGGTTTGTACCCACTCCTCGATCAATTTGTGGGTTTCCTTTACGTTGGCCACCGAGCTAAGGGCGGATGCCATCCAAAGCAGAGAAAGAGAGATGGGAAAAAAGAAAGTTTTATGGGGCATGATCAACATACAATCGAAGAACTCTAACTGAATGGAGAAAAATTGGAAGTCGTTTTTGAGACTGATTCTCAATTATTCCATAAAGGCCCGAAACGATTCGTTTGAGAGACTTCCGTTCACTCAGCGAGAAGGCGACGCAAGGTTTCGTCCACGACTTTGGGATTTGCCTGACCGCGGGTTGCTTTCATGACCGATCCCTTGAGGGCGTTGATCGCTCCCTCCTTGCCTCCCTTGAATTTTTCGGCGGCGTCCGGGTCCTCCTCGATGGCTTTGGCGCAAAGGGATTCGATTTCGTCTCCATCGGACTTCATTTCCAAGCCCTTCTCCTTGACCAATTGACCGGCCGATTTTCCGGTGGAAATCATTTCGGGAAAAAGTTCCTTGGCCACGTTGTTGGAGACCACGCCTTCTTCAATAAGATTGATCAGTTCGGCCAATCCCTCGGGGGATACCGGGCAATCCTCAACCGAAAACCCGTTTTCTTCCTCCGAGTCTTTCCTTGCTTGGGAGAGTTCGCGCAGGAGGTCGTTCACCACCCAGTTGGCAGCCTTGACCGGATCCTTGGTCAAGCTGGCCGTTTTCTCGAAATACTCGCACAAGGGCCGGTCTGCGCACAGGGCTGAGGTCGCCGTGTAAGGGAGATTCATGTCGGCCATGTAGCGTCTTTGTTTGTCGAATGGTTTCTCGGGGAGTTCCTTGCCGACCCGTTCCACCCATTCCGCATCGATCTTGACAGGCATGAGGTCGGGATCGGGGAAGTAGCGGTAGTCGTGCGCCATTTCCTTCGACCGCATCGAGGTGGTTCGTTTTTCCTCGGGGTTCCATCTTCGGGTTTCCTGAAAAATTTCCTCCCCGTTTTCAAGCGCCTTGGTTTGTCTCCTGATTTCGTACTCGACTCCTTGCTTGACCCCGGAAATCGTGTTGAGGTTCTTCAACTCCACCTTCGTTCCAAGCTCGGTCGTCCCAACTGGTCTGATGCTTACGTTGGCATCGCATCGAAGTTGTCCTTTTTCCATGTCGCAGGGCGAAATTCCGGCGGAAACAAGAGAATTTCTCAACGAGGTCAGGTAGGCGAACACTTCTTCGGGCGAGAACAAATCGGGCTCGCTGACGATTTCCAACAAAGGAGAACCCGCCCGGTTGTAATCGACCAAGCTGTCCCTTTCGTAGTGAGTCAATTTTCCAACGTCCTCTTCGAGATGAATTCTGGTAAGCTTGACCTTTCTGTGCGAGCCCATCACCGCGGGGGTTTCTCCGGGCAATTCGATCTCCACTTCTCCACCTTCGCAAATCGGTTGGTCAAATTGCGAGATTTGGTAGTTTTTGGGCATGTCCGGGTAAAAATAGTTCTTCCTGTCCCATTTGCATACTTCCGCGATCTTGCAACCAAGGAGCAAGCCTACCTTGATCGATTTTTCGATCGCTTCCCGGTTCATTACGGGAAGGGCTCCGGGCAGGCCCAGCACGACGGGGTCGGTCAGGGTGTTGGGCGGCTTTCCAAACCCCGTTCCCACTCGGGTGAACATTTTTGAATCGGTATCCAATTGGACGTGAACCTCCAACCCCATGACCGTCTCGTATTTTACGCTCATTTCCGCTCAGTCTTCAAGGGTGGGGGCTTCTCGCCCGAATTGATGCTCCCGGTCGTAGTCATGAGCCACGCTGAGCAATTTTCCTTCGTCGAACGCCTTTCCGATTAGTTGCAATCCCACCGGCAATCCGGATTGTGAAAACCCGCAAGGGACCGACAAGCCGGGCAACCCGGCCAAGTTTGTCGAAATGGTGTAGACGTCGCTCAGGTACATGGAAATCGGATCCTCGCTCTTTTCGCCGAACTTGAACGCCGGGGTGGGGGATGTCGGAGTAAGAATGACGTCGACTTTCTCGAAGACCCGTTCGAAATCCCGCCTGATCAAGGTTCTGGTTTTTTGAGCTCGCAAATAATAGGCGTCGTAGTAACCGCTGCTCAGGCCATAGGCGCCGAGAATGCAACGTCTCTTGACTTCTTCGCCGAACCCTTCGCCGCGGCTCTTGGCATAGACGTCTACTGCATTTTCCACCCGGTCGCTGCGCGTCGTGTAACGAATGCCATCATATCGGGCGAGGTTGGAGGAAGCTTCGGCGGTGGCGATGACGTAATAGACGGGGATCGAAAGATCGGTCGTGGGGAGCGAAACGTCAACGATCTCGTATCCTTTGCCTTTGTAGAATTCGATCGCTTTGTCGATTGCGGTTCGAACTTCGTCGTCCATTCCTTCCCCAAAGAATTCCTTGGGCAGGCCCAGAGCGCAAGGCTGTGGATTCTCTTTGAGAATTTGCGAATAGGACGGAACCTCTGCCGGGTAACTCGTGGAGTCGAGCGGATCGTGTCCGGAAATAGTCTCAAGCAGAAGAGCGGCGTCTTCCACGGTTTGGGAGAACGGGCCAATCTGGTCGAGGGAAGAAGC
>JAYOII010000038.1:0-1319 GCA_038118685.1 Opitutia bacterium | reverse complement strand
CGTCCGCCGATCACGGCGCCGGCTTCCTTGAGTTTCCGGGTGACGGTCGCATCGTAGGGAGATACGTAGTCCTGTAAAATTTTACTGGCGGCGGTAAGTGGTTGGCCTTGCACGGAAATGACGTCCTTGAATCCGACTGGAATGCCATCCAAGGGTCCAAGTGTTTCGCCTTTTGCCCGTCGTTGGTCCGAAGCCTTGGCTTGGGCCAGGAAATCTTCATCGTCTCGATGCAGGAAGGCATGGACCTTCCCATCGACCCGGTCGATTTGCTCAAGGTAAGCCCGGGCGATTTCCTCGGCCTTGCAGGAACCCGCATCGAGTTCGCCTGAAAGCTCGGTTGCGGTTTTGGAAATGAGAGAGTTTGAATCCATTGGGCTGCCTGCTATTCAACCACTTTGGGGACGACGACTTGCTCGTTTCTTGATTTCGGCGCATTCATGAGGGCCTTTGCGGATGGCAAGCCTTCCTTGGGCACGTCCTCGTCCCAAACGTTGAACCGGGGGAAAGCATGAGCGGTTGGCTCGACCCCTTCCACGTCGACTTCCTGGAGTTTTTCAAAATACTTGAGCACGTCGCCCAGTTGCCCTTGGAATTTTTCCTTTTCCCCGGGGGTGAGCTCAATCCTCGCGAGGTTGGAAACGTAATCGATATCCATGGGCTGTTCTTCGCTCATTTTTACTTCCTGAGTTCGTAGGGTGTATCCGCTTGGATTTTTTCGACGATCGAATCGAAAGCCTGGTTCACTTCCTTTTCACTGAGCGTACGGTCGGGAGCGCGCAGGCGCATGGAGCAGGCTACGCTCTTTTTGCCCTCGGGGAGGCCTTCACCCTGAAAAAGGTCGAAGATGGTCACGGGGTCGACTTCGAAGACTCCGGAACCAACCTCCATGGCAACTTTTTCAACCGCCTGGCGTACGGATTCCGCCGGTTCCGTTACCTCTACGACCAAGGCCAAGTCCTTGATTGCAGGGGGGAAGGAACTGAAGCGTTGGAAGGAAACCGGTTTTTTTCTCTTGGCTAGAAACACCGGGTCGATCAGGAGCTCGCCGGCGAATACGGGCCCCCGCACTTCCTTTTGCTTGCTTAGCGAGAGGCGGATGATTCCGGTCGTGACTTGTAATTTGTTACGGTGGCAATCACCGAGAGACGCAGAGTAACCGTCCTGCCAGGGAGATTCGTTCTCCAATACGACCCAATTCCCCTTGGGCAAGGACAGCCCCGTTGCCGACATCAGCCTGGCGAGTATGCCCTTGGTCTCGAAGAAATCGATTGGCTCGCCTTTTTTCCATTGCCTGGAGTCCGGTTGAGCGAGGGTGGCAA